>CAXSES010000380.1:0-3379 GCA_964236225.1 uncultured Acetobacteraceae bacterium | reverse complement strand
GAGCCTTTGGCGGGGTCCCCGCCTTGAAGCATGGGGGCAGAGCCCCTGGCCTTGCTCTCCTCACGGCCATCCAGGGAGACGACCACCGGCCGGCGATCACGGCCCTGTCCACCGCGCCAGCCCCCATGCCAGCGCCGCCATTCCCGCCGCCGCGCCGCACGGCCCAACCACTCCCCAGCGCCGCGCCAGACGAGGCCCCAGCGCCACCACCACCAGGGGAGACAGCGCCGCGGCATCCACCGCCCAGTCCTCCGCCACCGGCAGCCGCAGCCAGTGCCCCTGCCCCAGCGCCGCCGCCAGCCCCGCCGCCATCAGGCCCGGCACCAGCCCCGCCGCGCCCTCCGGCCCCGGCAGCAGGGCCGCCGCGCTCGCCAGCGCCACCAGCGCCGCCGCGACTCCCCCCGCACCCACCATCCCGAGGCCCGAATCCGCGGCCAGCAGCCCGGCCGACAGCGACAGCGCCGCCGCGAACACCACCACGCCCTGCGGCCCGCCTGCGACCGCGGGCGCCACGCCCGCCTCCCGCCGCGTCCGGCCACGACGCGCCGCGCCGCCGCCGCGCCCCAGCCGACGCGCCGCGATGTCCACCGCGGCGCCCAGCAGCGCCGCCGCCGCCAGCGCGTGCAGCAGCCGCGCGCCATGCGCCGGGGCGCCGGCCAGCCACCACCCCGACGCCGCGCCCAGCCCGAACGGCAGCAGCGGACGCAGCCGCCGCGGCGACGCATCCCCCAGCAGCAGCAGCCCGAGCGCCGCCGCCGCGACGACCGCCAGCCGCCCCGCCGGCGCGCCCGGCGCCAGCGCGCCCCGCGACAGGTCGAGCGCGCCCCATCCGGCCAACAGCCCGAGCGCCCCGGCCGCCGTTCCCAGCCGCTCGCCCCGCCCGGCCAGCCTCGCCGCCCCGGCCACAGCGAGCGCCGCCAGCGCCGCGCGCCCCGGCCCCGGCAGGTCGTGCGGCGACAGGTGCATCAGCCACGCCCAGTCCGCCGGCAGGTTGCCCCACCCGCCCAGGGACCGCTCCGCGACCGCCATGCCCGGCGCCCGGCCCCCGGCCGCTAGAGCGCGCCGCCCCGCCGCCCCGCCATCGCCCCCAGCCGCAGCCGCAGCGCCTGCAGCTTGATGAACCCGCCGGCGTCGACCTGGTCGTAGGCGCCCTGGTCGTCCTCGAAGGTGACGTGCCTCATCGAGTACAGGCTGTTCGGGCTGGTGCGCCCGATCACCGTGGCGTTGCCCTTGTACAGCTTGATCCGCACCGCGCCGGTCACGGAGCGCTGGCTCTCGTCGATCGCCGCCTGCAGCATCCTGCGCTCCGGGCTGAACCAGAACCCGTTATAGACGAGCGTCGCGTAGCGCGGCATCAGCTCGTCCTTGAGGTGCGCCGCCTCGCGGTCGAGCGTGATCGACTCGATCCCCCGGTGCGCCGCCATCAGGATCGTGCCGCCCGGCGTCTCGTACACCCCGCGCGACTTCATGCCGACGAAGCGGTTCTCCACCAGGTCGAGGCGCCCGATCCCGTTCGCCCGCCCCAGCTCGTTGAGCCGCGCCAGCAGGCTCGCCGGCGACAGCGCCGCCCCGTCGATCGACACAGCGTCGCCGCGCTCGAACCCGACCTCGATCACGCTCGCGCGGTCCGGCGCCTCCTCCGGGCTCAGCGTGCGCTGGTAGACGGACTCGTCCGGCTCGTCGGCGGGGTCCTCCAGCAGCTTGCCCTCCGAGGAGCTGTGCAGCAGGTTCGCGTCCACGCTGAACGGCGCCTCGCCGCGCTTGTCCCTGGCGATCGGGATCTGGTGCGTCGCTGCGAACTCCAGCAGCCTGGTGCGGCTGGTCAGGTCCCACTCCCGCCACGGCGCGATGACCTTCACGTCCGGCTTGAGCGCGTAGTAAGCGACCTCGAAGCGCACCTGGTCGTTGCCCTTGCCGGTCGCGCCGTGCGCCACCGCGTCGGCCCCCACCCTCTCGGCGATCTCGATCTGGCGCTGCGCGATCAGCGGACGCGCGATCGACGTGCCCAGCATGTACTGCCCCTCGTAGAGCGCGTTGGCGCGAAACATCGGGAACACGAAGTCGCGCACGAAGGTCTCGCGCAGGTCCTCGACGAAGATCTCGCGGATGCCCATCATCTCGGCCTTGCGCCGCGCCGGCTCCAGCTCCTCGCCCTGCCCGAGGTCGGCGGTGAAGGTGACGACCTCGCAGCCGTACGTCGTCTGGAGCCAGCGCAGGATCACGCTGGTGTCGAGCCCGCCGGAATAGGCCAGCACCACCTTGGCCACCCGCCCGCGCCCGGCGGCTGCGGACCCGGCTCCCGCGTGATCCGAGGGCGCGTCGGTGCGGGCTGGCTTCACGGTGGGGGCTGGCATGGGTTAACTCCTGGGAGAAGCGCAACGGCGTATCAAGGCGGGCAAACCCCGACAAGGCCGCGCGACGCCGCCGAACGACCCTTACGCTGGCCGCCGGACCGCCGGGGCGCCGTGCGGCCGGGGCGCCCAGGGTGTCGGATGGCCAGGGCGTCGGACGGCCAGGGGCCGGGACCTTGGCGGGCCGAGGCCCTGGCATCGGCCCGGGCCGGAACATCTTTGTTGGAAGCACCCCTGGCGATGACCACCTTGCAAGACCCGGACCCTTTCGCCGACCCGGCCTTCCTCGACCGCTTCTCCAAGCTGCTGCCCATGCTCGGCTCCGGCCAGGCCAACGAGGCCGACACGGCGCGCCGCAAGCTGCTCGAGCACCTCGGCCAGCATCGCCTGACGCTGACCGACGTCGCCACCCGAATCCGCCGCCCGCCCCAGGCCGCCTCCCCCGCCGCCCGCGGCGGCAACGAGGCGGAGCTGATGCGCGAGCTGGACCTGGTGCGCCACGCCCAGCGCGCCTCCGAGCAGATGGCCCGCAGCGCGCTGCAGCAGAACGCCCAGCTCCAGCACCGCGCCACCCACGCCGAGACCGCCCAGCTCGCCGCCCAGGTGCACCGCCGCGGCGAGCGCATCGCGATGTTCGCCGCAACCGCGCTGGCTGTCGCCCTGCTCGCGGTCGTGGTGCTCGACCACATGCCCGGCCGCCCCCCCCTCGACGCCGCCGCCAGCCCGATCGCCGCCACCATGCAGCCCACGCGCCCGCCGCTGAACGAGCCGGACGCCTCCGCCCTGGGCGACGGCGAGCGCGTCGGCAACGTCCTGTCGCACGACATCGCCGTGCGCGCCGATCCCGCGCCGGACAGCCACATCGTGGGCTTCCTCGCCCACGGCACCGCCATCGTCGTGGTCCGCGAGACCGAGGCGGACGGGGTGAAATGGGTGCTGGTCCGCAGCAACGCGGGCGTCGGCTACATCCCGGCGTCGTCGGTCGCGTTCCACTGATGCCAGCGGCCGAATGGACGGGCGTTCAGGCA
>CAXSES010000379.1:0-3379 GCA_964236225.1 uncultured Acetobacteraceae bacterium | reverse complement strand
CCTGCTGCTGCGCAGCGGCATCCCCGCCGCGCGCGAGGCCGACCCCAAGGACCGCACCCTGGTCGTCACCGTGGAGCAGAGCCGCTTCGCCGACGCGGTGGACGTGCTGCGCACCCACGGGCTGCCGCACCAGCACTACGATTCGATCGTCGACGTGTTCAAGGGCGGCGGCCTGGTGTCCTCGCCGACCGAGGAGCGCGCCCGCATGGTCTATGCCCTCGGCGAGGAGCTGTCGCGCACGGTGTCCGAGATCGACGGCGTGCTGTCGGCGCGGGTGCACATCGTGCTGCCCGACAACGACCCGCTGCGGCGCGACGCGCCGCCCTCCTCGGCTTCCGTGTTCATCCGCGACGCGCCTGACGCTGCGGTCGCCGACTTGGTGCCGCAGATCAAGATGCTGGTGGCCAACGGCGTCGCCGGCCTGTCCTACGACAAGGTCTCCGTGGTGCTGGTGCCCGGGCGCCAGGCCGCCGCTGCCGCGCCCTCTGCGCCGGAGATGCAGGATGTCGCCGGGCTCTGGGTGGAGCGCGGCGGCGCGCGCGCGCTGCAGACGGTGCTCGCGGCGGCCGGTGCCGTGATCCTGCTGCTGGCCGGGCTCGCCGGCTGGCTGTTCTGGCGCCTGCGCGGCAGGCCGATGCGGATCGGCTCCGGCCTGATCGTGCGATGAGCGCGGCCTCGGAGCCGTCCGCTTCGGCAGGCCTTTCCATGGCGGCCTTTCTCGACGAGATCGCGCGCTGGGCGCTGCCGGAGGCCGCCGCTTCCCTCGTCGCCGCCGGGCTGCAGGCCGGCACCGCGCACCGCCTGCTCCGCTCGCCGCGCCTGTCCGGGCGTGCCTCGGCCCTGTTGGCCGCTAGGCTCGGTCGCGGCGAGCCCGGCACGCTGGGCGAGGCGGACCGCCGCCTGGTGCTCGCGTCCGCGGAGGCGCTGGACCGTGTCGCCCTTCTGGCGGGCGCGGTGTGGCATTCGCCCCGCGTGCGCGCGCTGGTGCGGGCGCACGACATTGAGGCGTTCGTGGCCGCGTTGGGCGAGGACGCGCGCGACGCCGCCCTGCGCCACGCGGCGCTTGCGCCGGTTGCAGATGGCGCGATTCCGGCGGACGGCCTCGAGGCCGCGATCCGTCGCGACGGGGCGGAATGCCTGTCCGCCTGGATCGACGCCCTGCCAGGCTGGGCGTCGGGCCGGATGCAGCTCAGGTGGAGGGCGCCGGACGGGGTGGCGGACCGGCTCGCGCACGACCCGGCGCTGCGGGCGCGCGCCGCCGGGATCGTGCGCGCCGTGCAGCCGTGACGCCGGGACCGCGCGCGATCCGGCCGCTGGGCCGGGTGCTGAGCGCCGCGGAGGCCGGGCTGTACCGCGATGCCGAGGCGGCGCTCGCCCTCATGGGTACGGCCGCCCGGGAGCAGCGCGAGGCCGCCGCCAAGGCGCTCGCGGCCGAGTGCCGCACCGCGCGCGAGGCCGCCGAGCAGGAGGGACACCGCGCCGCCGCTCGCCTGCTGGCGCAGACCGCAGCCCGGGCGCAGGGGGAAATCGCCCGCCTGCCGGGCCAGATCGCGGTGGTGGTCGCCGAGGCGGTCGCGCGGGTGGTGGGCGGGCTGGACCTGGCCGAGGCGGTGGCCCGCGCCGCCCGCCGCGCGGTCGAGGAGCTGCGCGGGCGCCACGGCATCGTGGTGCGGGTGGCCCCGGCCTGCGCGGCCGCGGTGCGGGCGCGGCTGTCGGGGCTGGCGGCCGACCTGCTTGTCGCGGAGGATCGCACCCTGGATGTGGACGAGTGCGTGATCGAGACCGGCGCCGGCACCGTGCGGGCCGGACTTTCGCAGCAGCTCGCCGTGCTGCGCGACGCCCTGGATCGTGCCGCCGCGGGCGACGCGGCGCCGGGCGCGCCGTGACGCCGGCCCCGGCGACCTACGCGCCGGCGGTTCCGGCGCAGCTGATGGCGGAGCTGCGGGCGGCGGTGGCGCGCGCGCCGCTGCGCGAGCGGCGCGGGCGCGTCGAGCGTGTCTCAGGCACCATGGTCGAGGCGCTGCTGGACGGCGTGCGTGTTGGCGAGCTGTGCCGGCTGCGCGACCCGTCCGGGGAGGAGATCGAGGCGGAGGTGGCCGCGATCCACGGCGGCCGCGCCTTCCTGACCCCGCTCGGCGACGTGTCCGGCCTGTCCGCGCGCGCCGAGATCATGCCCACCGGGGGGCGGCTCACGGTGGCGGTCGGGCACGGTCTGCTGGGGCGGGTTCTAGACGGGCTGGGCCGGCCGCTGGACCGCCCGCACGACCCGCCGCGGGCCGAGGCCGAGATCGCGGTCGAGGGGCCACCGCCGTCGGCGCTGGACCGGCCGGCGGTTGCGCGCGCGCTGCCGCTGGGCACGCGGGCGATCGACGCGCTGATGACCTGCGCCGAGGGCCAGCGCGTCGGCATCTTCGGCCCCGCCGGCGCGGGCAAGTCCAGCCTGATCGCGCGCATCGTGCGCAGCGCCGAGGCCGACGTGTTCGTGGTCGCCCTGGTCGGCGAGCGCGGGCGCGAGGTCGGCGAGTTCCTGGAGCGCACGCTGGGCCCGGAGGCGCGCAGGCGCGCCGTGGTGGTGGCCGCCACCTCCGACCGCCCGGCGCTGGAGCGGGTCAAGGCCGCGCAGGTCGCCACCGCGATCGCGGAATGGTTCCGCGACCAGGGACGGCGCGTGGTGCTGCTGGTGGACAGCCTGACCCGGCTGGCGCGGGCGTGGCGCGAGATCGGGCTGGCGGCCGGCGAGCCTCCGACGCGGCGCGGCTACCCGCCCTCGGTGTTCGCCGCCCTGCCGCGGCTGCTGGAGCGCGCCGCGCCGAACCGCGCCGGCACCATCACCGCATTCTACACCCTGCTGGTCGAGGGCGACCTCGCCGCGGACCCCGTGGCCGAGGAGGTGAAGTCGATCCTCGACGGGCACCTGGTCCTGTCGCAGAAGCTGGCGGAAGCGGACCATTATCCCGCGATCGACGTGCTGGCGAGCCGCTCGCGCGTCATGGGCCAGGTGGCCGGCGCCGCGCACCGCGACGCCGCCGCCCATGTGCGCCGCCTGCTCGCCCGCCACGACGAGATCGAGCTGCTGGTGAGGGTGGGCGAGTACCAGCCGGGCAGCGACCCGCTGGCGGACGAGGCGCTGCGCAAGATCGAGGCGCTGCGCGGATTCCTGCGCGAGGGGGGCGACGAGGCCACGCCGTTCGCCGAGACGCTGGCGCGGCTGCAGGCGCTGGCGGCGTGAGGCGGGCGGGCCCTGGGCGCGGGTGGCCGGGCAAAGAAGGCCAGGAGTGCTGCCCCTGGACCTCGCCAAAGGCTCGCCTTTGGAGTCCGATACTCAAGTCAAGCCGGTCCAGGGGCGGCTCGCCCCTGGCGGGTCTGGGCAGAGCCCAGC
>CAXSES010000378.1:0-3380 GCA_964236225.1 uncultured Acetobacteraceae bacterium | reverse complement strand
ACGCCTACCTGACGCGCGGCCGCCACCTGCCGGCGGAGACGCGGCACTACGTTGCGATGATCGCGCCCTACATCCGCGACTCGAACCCGAACAACCGCAGCCAGGCCGACATGCTGGCGATGAACCACGTGGCCGCCACGCCCGAGCCGGTCGAGGTCGCCGAGGCGGACGGCGAGGAGGCGGCGCCCCGGTTCCACGCGCCGCGCCCGGCCGTCCCGGCGCGGTCCGAGCGCCTGGCCGAGGCACGCTCCGAGCGGCAGGCGGAACGCACCGCGGCGCGCGAGCGTCTGCCTGAGCCGCCGTCTTGGTCCGGCTTCCCGTCGCGTCCGGAACAGGGGGCGTCGGCCCGCGGCGGGCGCGCCAGCCTCGGCCGACCTGCGGCGGCGCCGAACTTCCAGACTGCCGCCTACGGCGCGCACCATGAGGGCCTGCGGCTGTTCACCCCAGCGATGGCCGCGGCTCTGCCCCGCTCCGGTGCGGGCGGCAGCGGCTGGGCGATCCAGGTCGGCGCGTTCGGCAACCAGGGCCAAGCCAACGCTGCCGCCGGCCAGGCGCGCGCCGCCGCCCAGCTCGGGGAGGCGCGGCCGGCGGTGGCCGGGGTGCGCGAGGGCCACGCCACGCTCTACCGCGCCCGGCTGACCGGCCTGTCGCGCGAGGCGGCGATGCACGCCTGCGAGAAGCTCGGCCATGGCCACGGCAACTGCGTGGTCGTCTCGCCCGCCAGCCAGTCGTAAGGCGCGGCGCGGCAGCCAGGCCTGGCTTTCCCCCCTGCCCTTTTCAATGGTCCGAAGGGAACCGCCGGGAATCTGGGGCAGCCACGCCCCGATCCGCCAGGCTGAGCCGTCCTGGATCGTCTCGCCCGATAATGGACTTCAAAGGGCTGCCTTTGGCGGAGTTCGAGGCTCATGCCTGAAGACAGAGCCTCAACCTTGCCTGCCTGATCGGTCATGAGACCTTGTGCCAGGCGCACGCGTTTCGGGCCAGGATTCAAGTGCACCGGGGTCGGACGACGCTGAGCAGCGGCCACGCCCGGCATTCCGATAGCGCGGCACCTGACTGGCTCGACTCACACACTCCGTCACAGGAACTTGATGGGGAATAACCCCTGCGCATCCCGATACCAACTATAGTTCGGGTGAATGAGCGGGTTCGGAATATCCAGGCAGTCGTCCGCCGGCATCGCACGGTCTCCGGACAGCGTGTCCGCCGGTCCCCAGGCCGGTGGCGTCTCCGCGCTGGTTTCCGGCCAGGCCGGCACGATGGCCCTGCTGGTTCGCACCCGCACCCGCGTCCTGCGCATCCACCCGCCGCTGGATTTGCCGAGCGTGATGGGCCAGCTCGCGGCAGCCCATCAGGTGCTGGGCGGCATGGAGGTCGAGCAGGGTCTCGGCTTCCTCACCGCCCCCGACGCCACTTGCGACCAGATCGTCCTGGTGGTCGAGGATGCCGCATCGCTCCCGGAGCCGACCCTGCGCTACATCGAGCAGGCGTTCCGGGCGGGGCCGCATCTGCAGGTCGTCTTCGCCGGCCGTACCGAGGCGACCAGCCTGCCCGCGCTCGATGACTTCAACGAGCTGCGCGAACGTCTGCTGCTCAACCCGGTCCCGTCCACGCCCCGACCCGCGTCCGCCGCCGGAACAATCACCTCGTTGAACCCGCTCCGGACGGCCTGGCTGCCGCCGCCGCGCCGTGGCCGAAAGACGAAAGTCGCCCTGGCTGGCGGTGCCGCCGGGCTTGGGCTGGTCCTCCTGGCCGTGGCCAGTCGTTCCATTCTGGCGCCTGGCAACGGGCCGACCGGCGGCTGGCTCACCACGCAGATGAACGGCATCGTCCCGCCTGATGCCCGAACTGCAGCCCCGCCCGCATTGCAGGGGTCTGCCTCCGGGGATGGGGCCGCCGTGCCGCCGCCCGCAGGTGGCGCGCCTTCTCCCACACCCGTCCCGGCATTGTCCGACGACGCCAGGACGGCAGATGCCGCCACGCCGAAGGCTGTCCCGCCAGAAACGCCGCCAGAAACATCGGCGGAAACCTCGTCGGCAAGCGCCGCATCGCCGGCATCCACGACCCTGGCGTCGGCCGTTCTCAAGCCGGCGATGATTGCGCTTCCCGGCGCCACCTTCCGGATGGGCAGCGGCGATGACCGTTCGGAGCGGCCGGCGCATCCGGTTACTGTGAGGCGCTTCTCGATCGCCGAGCATGCCACCACGGTGCGCGAGTGGCAGGAATGCGTGCGCGCCGGCGCTTGCAGCCAGGAGGCTGACGGAAAGCCGCAGAATCCCGTCACCAACATCAGCTGGGACGACGCGCGCCGCTACACGGAATGGCTGTCGGGCGTCACCAGGCAGCATTACCGCCTGCCCACGGAAGCGGAATGGGAGTATGCCGCCCGCGGCGGAACCACCACGCACTACGCCTGGGGCGATGCCATGCTGCCCGGCAAATCGGGCTGCAAGGGGTGCGGCGTTCCGGCCGACCTGCAGAACCCGCCCTGGGTCGGCGCCTACCCGGCCAACCCGTTCGCGCTCTACGGGATGGGCGGCGGCGTGGCGGAGTGGGTCGCGGATTGCTGGCACCGCGACTACCAGGGCGCCCCCGCGGACGGCTCGGTGGCCTGGGTCACGCCCAACTGCGGGACGCGCGTGCTGCGCGGCGGATCATGGATGGAGGAGGCCGCCGCCGTGCGTCCCGCCAGCCGCGAGTCCTACGACGCCTCCGTGCGCTACCCGACGCATGGGTTCCGCGTCGCCCTCTCCGAATGACGCACGCGATCCCCAGGGAGGCCATCATGCCAATCGGCCGCAGACCCCTTCTGGGCGGGACGGCTCTGGCCGCGGCCCTCGCCGCGACGTGCACGCGCGCGTTCGCCGCCGCCACGCCCTCGCCGAGCGACGCCTATCTCTACATCATCTGGCCGCCGGACGGGCTGCGCATCCATGGGCCGTTCTGGTGCCGGTTCGGCCTGCGCAACATGGGGGTGACGCGCGCGGGCGACGTGGCGCCCAATCTTGGGCACCATCACCTCCTGGTGGACGCCGAGGCGTTGCCCGAGCCCGGGGTGGCGATCCCGGCGGACAAGACGCACCTCCATTACGGCGCCGGCCAGACGGAGGGACGCCTCGACCTGCCTCCCGGGCCGCACACGCTGCAGCTCGTCCTGGGCGACGCGGAGCACAAGCCGTTCGACCCTCCAGTCGTCTCCCACAAGATACGCATTGTCGTCGACTAGGCGGCGGCGGCCGCGTGGCAGCGCGGGTCGGATCGTCCTTCGCGGCGCAAAAGCGGCGCCGCGGTGCTCGTCAGGGCCATGGGTTGGCTGTAGCTCTGTCGGCAAGCAAGGCTGGGCTCTGCCCAGACCCGCCAGGGGCGAGCCGCCCCTGGAC
>CAXSES010000377.1:2278-3388 GCA_964236225.1 uncultured Acetobacteraceae bacterium | reverse complement strand
CGCCCGCGACGCCCAGGCCGGCGGTGGCGCCGTCGGTGCGGATGGCGGGCGAGTTCCGCACGCTGGTGGAGGCGCAGGCGACGCGGGGACCCTACCTCGAACTCGGCGTGGCCGACGCCGCGGCCTGTGTGCTGTCGGCCCCCCGGTTCGAGGCGGCCGAGCGCCATGTCCTCGGCCCGGCCCTGTCGCCAGGCCGGCTGCCGGGCGGGATCGTGGCGCATAGCGGGCATCCGGGCGACATGACGGCCCTGTTCGCCGACGGCGCGTTCGGCACCGTGCTGTGGAACGACGCCCTGGTGCACGAGCGGCATTTCTGGCGGGCGCTGGACGAGATGCGCCGCGTGCTGAGGCCGGGCGGCACCCTCGTCCTGGCGGTGCCTGGCTTCAGCAAGGCGGCGGGCCGCGCGGGCGTCACCGTGAACGGGCCGAAGGGCAACCCGATCGCCGACACCACCCCCACCCAGCGGGTGCACGACTCCCCGGATTTCTGGCGGATCAGCCCGCAGGCGATGCGCCACGTGGTGCTGGACGGCTACGAGGTGCGCGAGCTGCGCGTCTCGCCGATGCCGCCCCGCATCTTCGGCGTCGGCCTCAAGCCGCCGCGCCCGGACGCGGCCGCGTGACGACGGGCCGGGACGCAGGGTGAGCGCCGCCCCGCCCGCCACAGGCGCGCTGCGGGCCCGCGGCCTCGATCTCTGCCGCAGGCGGCGCTTCGCGGAGGCGGCCGCGGTGTTCGGGCAATGGGCGGCGACGGACGGCGCGGCGCCGGCGCTGCTGCAGGCGCGGGCGTTCCTGCTGGCCAGGGATCGCGCGCGCGCGCGGGCGGCGTGCCTGCGCGCCCTGGCGCTCGACCCCGGCCTGGTGCGCGGGCACAGGCTGCTCGCGACGATCGCGAGTGAGCGCGGCAATGGCGGGCAGGCGCTGGTCCACCTGCGCGACGTCCTGAAGCTCTGCCCGCAGGCGGCCTCCCTGCGAGCCAGGATGGCGGCCCTTATGCTGGAGCGCGGCCAGGTGGACGGGGCGGCCCGCCTGGCCCGCCAGGCGCTGCAGCGCGACGCGGCCTGCGACTCGGCGCGGCTGGTGCTGGCGGGATGCGAGGCGATGCGGCGC
>CAXSES010000377.1:0-2178 GCA_964236225.1 uncultured Acetobacteraceae bacterium | reverse complement strand
GTCGGGCTGGACGACGTGTTCGTCATCCGCGCGCTGATCCTGCGCAACCTCCAGCTCAAGTACCACGGCAACCGGTTCGGCCTGCTGCAGGAGCTGATCCGGCCGGTCACGGTGATGCTCGCGCACTGGGCGCTGTTCACTCTGCTGCGCAAGCCGATGCCAGGCGAGATCCCGGTGGCCGCCTTCGTGCTGGCGGGGTTCTCCGTCTGGTTCGCCTTCAACTACACGGTGCAGGGTGCGGCGGGCGGGGCGAAGTGGCCGGGCGGCGCCACCGCGCTGCCAGGCGTGACGGCGATGCACCTGCGTCTGGCGCGAGCCGCGTGGCCGCTGCTGGTCAACCTCGTGTTCTGCCTCGCGGCATTGCTGCCGTTCGAGGCGTTCGGAGCGGACCTGCCGCTGCCCGACCTGCCGCAGACCGCGCTCGTGTTCCTGGTCGCGGGCGCGATGGGCGTGGGCTTCGGGCTGCTGACGGAGCGGCTCGGCACTGTGTGGTCGATCGTGCGGCCGATCGAGAAGCTGACGGTGTGGGCGATGTTCGTGACCTGCGGCCTGTATTTCGTGGTCGAGCGGGTGCCGCCCGTGCTGGCCGCCGTGTTCCTCTACAACCCGCTGCTGCATCTGGTGGAGCTGGAGCGGCACGCCTTCGATCCCGGCTACCCGACGATGATGATCGACCTGGCGTATCCCGCCTGCGTCGCGGCCGTGCTGCTCGTGCTGGGCCTCGCGGCGTGCCGCAGCATCCGCGACCGCGACGCGGCATCGGGATGATCCGCCTCTGCGACGTGGCGAAGGGCTTCCTCGCGCCGGGAGCGCCGCCAAGGCTGGTGCTGCGGCCGACGAGCCTCGACCTGCCCTCCGACAGGGTGCTGGCCCTGCTCGGCGGACGCGGCCAGGGCAGGACCACGGTGCTGCGCCTGCTTTCGGGTGGCCAGGCCTGCGGGCAGGGCGCGATCCTGTTCCACGGCGCCTTCTCGCCGGTCGTCAATGCGGGCCGCTTCCTGCACGCCTCGCTGACCGGCCTGGAGAACCTGCGCTTCGTGGCGCGCTCGCAGGGGCTGGACGAGGACGAGCTGATGCTCGCGGTCGACGCCTTCTGCGGCGCGGGCCGCCAGCTCGCCGCCCCGGTCGGGACGATGCGGCAGGCGACGCGGCGCGGCCTGGAGGTTGCGTTGGCGATGCTGCTGCCCGCCGACTGCTACCTGATCGACGACGCGCAGGGCCTGCCGCCCGGCCTGCTGGCGCGCTGCATCGAGGCAGCGCGCGCCCGCAAGGCGGGGCTGATCTTCTCCACCGCGGTGCCGCGTCTGGCGCTGCTCCATGCCGAGGCGGTGGTGGTGATCCGCGACGCCACGCTGCGCCTGTTCGACCACCCCGCCGAAGGAGTCGCGTTCCACGAGGCGGGAATGCTCCAGGAAGCGGGCGTGCTCCAGGAAGCGGGCGCCTCGTGAAGCGGCAGGGCGCGCCCCCCGAGGCGGACCGCCCGGCGACCGTCGCGGTCGCCGCCGCGGAAGGCGGCGCGCTGGTGCGCCCCGGGCCGGTCGCGCCGTCCTGGGGCGCGGCCTCGCCGCACGCGAGGATGCTGCTGACGCTGCGGCTGCGGCGCAGGCGCCGTTTCCTGCTGCGCCTGGCCGTCTTCGTCGGGCTGCCGACGCTGGCGACCGCGGGGTATTTCCTGCTGTTCGCCTCGCCGCGCTACGTCGCGGAGCTTCAGCTCACCTACCAGACCTACCAGCCCGTGCAGTCGCTGTCCGCCGGACTCGTGCAGAGCGTCGCCGGCACCAGCCAGAGCAACAGCGTCGACCTGGGCGCCATCATCTACCAATACGTCCGCTCGGCCGCGCTGCTGCGCCAGCTCGACGGCACGCTCGGCCTGCGGGCGGCGTTCAGCAGCCCGGACGTGGACTGGATGTCGCGGATGAGCCCGCACGCCTCGCAGGCGGCGTTCCTGCGCGTCTTCCGGCGGCGGGTCTCGGTCAGCGAGGGCCTGGGCGGCTACCTCACCATCGACGTCGAGGCCGCCGGCCCGAAGCCGGCGCTGGACCTCGCCGAGGCGGTGGCGCAGGCCTGCGACCGGATGGTGGGCGAGATGAGCGCGCGGGCGCGTCGCGACGAGATGGACTTCGCCGCCGCCGAGCTGGCCCGCCAGGAGGAGCGCGTGCGACAGGCGCGGGGCGCGCT
>CAXSES010000376.1:0-3399 GCA_964236225.1 uncultured Acetobacteraceae bacterium | reverse complement strand
TGCTGGTGCCGGGGCGGCAGAGGGCGCGGTGAGGCAGAAGCAAGCAAGGCCAGGGGCTCTGCCCCCCATGCCTTCAAGCGGGGACCCCGCGAAGGCGAGCCGCCCTGGACCGGCACACGCAAGGCAAGCGGCCGGGTTCGCTGCTTCATCCGCAAGCAAGGCTGGGCTCTGCCCAGACCCGCCAGGAGCGAGCCGCCCCTGGACCCGGCGCAACTTAAGTGTTGGTTTCCAAGGACGAGCCTTTGGCAGGGTCCCCGCTTCCAGGCGTCCGCGATGACCGGCCACCTCGCGATCGTCGGCCTCGGCCCGGGCGGCCCCGAGCACCGCACGCCCGCGGCCGAGGCGGCGCTGGCCGCGTGCGACGACGTGATCGGCTACGGCCCCTACGTGGCGCGGGTGGCCGCGCGCCCCGGCCAGGTGGCGCACCCGACCGACAACCGCGAGGAGCTGGGCCGGGCGCGCCACGCCCTGGCGCTGGCGGCGGCGGGGCGGCGGGTGGCGGTGGTGTCGTCGGGCGATTCCGGGGTGTTCGCGATGGCGGCCGCGGTGTTTGAGGCAGTCGAGCACGGCGAGCCAGGGTGGCGCGCGCTGGAGGTCGAGGTGGTGCCGGGGATCTCGGCGATGCTGGCGGCGGCGTCTCGGGTGGGGGCGCCGCTCGGGCACGATTTCTGCGCGATCTCGCTGTCGGACAACCTCAAGCCGTGGCCGCTGGTGCTGCGCCGGCTGCGCGCCGCGGCGGAGGCGGGGTTCGCGATGGCGCTCTACAACCCCGTGTCGCGGGCGCGGCCGTGGCAGCTCGGGGCGGCGCTCGACCTGCTGCGCGAGGTGCTGCCGGGCTCCGTGCCGGTGGTGTTCGTCACCGCGGCGACTCGGGCGGAGGAGCGGGTGGCGCTGGCGCGGCTGGAGGCGGCGGAGGCGGGGCAGGCCGACATGCGCACGCTGGTGATCGTGGGGTCGGCGGAGACGCGGGTCGTCGAGCGCACGGGCGGGGGGGCGTGGGTGTACTCGCCGCGAGCGGCGACGTGAGGAAGCAAGGAAGGCCAGGGCTCTGCCCCCCATGCCTGGAAACGGGGACCCCGCCAGGGCGAGCCGCCCTGGACCGGCGCACGTTGGGGGCACGACGCGGCGTTGGGTGCCTCCGGCCTTGAGTCAGATGTTTCCAAAGGGCTCGCCCTTTGGCGGGGTCCCCGCCTTCAAGCATGGGGGGCAGAGCCTCTGGCCTTCCTTGCTGCCGTCAGCCCAGCCCGAGCCAGGCCAGCGCCGCCGCGACATCGGCCACGCCGGAGCTCTCCTGCGCGGGCCGGGCCAGCATGACGACCTCCACGCCGAGCGCGCGGGCTGCGTCGAGCTTGGCAGCGGTCGCGGGGCCGCCGGAGTTCTTGGTGACCAGGGCGTCGATGCGGTGGCGGCGCAGCAGGTCCAGCTCGCCGGGCAGGGCGAAGGGGCCGCGGGCGGTGACGATCGTGGCGCCGGGCAGCTCGTGGGGGTCGGGCGGGTCGACGCTGCGCAGGACGTAGCGGTGCGCGGGCGCGTCGCGGAACGGCGCGAGGTCCTTGCGGCCGATCGTCAGCAGGACGCGGCGCGGCGCGGGGCCGAGGCGGGCGGCGGCGTCGGCCAGGGTGGCGGCCTCGGTCCAGCGGTCGCCGGGGCGGGGGCGCCAGGGCGGGCGGGCGATGCGCAGGTGCGCCACGCCGGCGCGGGCGGCTGCGAGCAGGGCGTTGCGGGTGATCGTTGTGGCATAGGGGTGGGTGGCGTCGACCAGCGCGTCGAAGCCGCCGTCGCGCAGGAACGCGGCGAGGCCGTCCGCGCCGCCGAAGCCGCCGGCGCGCTGCGGGATCGGCGAGGCCAGGGGCGCGCGGGTGACGCCGGCGAGCGACAGGGTGGCGTCCACGCGGGCGTCGCCGGCGAGGGCGCGGGCCAGGGCGGCGGCCTCGGTGGTGCCGCCCAGGATCAGCACTCTGCGGGCGATGTCGGCGCGGTCGGGCAGGGGGGCGACTCGTGATGCGCGAGGGGGGGGCGGGTGCCGGGCAGGACCCGGGGCCGGGCGCCGCGCTGCGGGCGGCGGGCGAGCGCGGCGCCTGGCTGACCCTTGTGGGCGTGGGGGAGGACGGCGTCGAGGGGCTGGCGGCGGCGGCGCGGGCGGCGGTCGGGGCAGCGGCGCTGGTGGTGGGCGGGGCGCGGCACCTGGCGCTGGTGGGCGCCCTGGTGCGGGGCGAGGCGATGGCGTGGCCGCAGCCGATGTCGGACGCCTATCCCGCGATCCTGGCGCGCCGCGGGGAGGCGGTGGCGGTGCTGGCGTCGGGCGACCCGTTCTGGTTCGGGGTGGGCGGCGCGCTGGCGCGGCTGGTGGCCCCGGGGGAGATGCGCTGCCTGCCTGGGGTCTCGGCGATCAGCCTGGCCTGCGCGCGGCTGGGGTGGAGCGTGCAGGAGGCGGGGGTGGTGTCGCTGTGCGGGCGGCCGGTGGCGACGCTGCGGCCGTGGCTGCGGCCGGGCGCGCGGCTGGTGGTGCTGTCGGCGGGGTCGCAGACGCCGGGCGAGGTCGCGGCGATGCTGGTGGCGCAGGGGTTCGCGGGCTCCGCGATGCACGTGATGGAGGCGCTGGGCGGGGCGCGGGAGCGGGTGCGCAGCGGGACGGCGGACGGGTTCGCGTCGGGCTGGTTCGCTTCGGGCGAGGTGGGGGCGCTCAACCTGGTCGCGGTGGAGGTGGCGATGGGCGGGTCGGGGATGGCGGCGGGATGCAGGGGGGCGGACCTGCCGCTGGCGGCGGGGCTGCCGGACGGGCTGTTCGAGCATGACGGGCAGATCACCAAGAGCGAGGTGCGCGCCGCGACTCTGGCGGCGCTGGCGCCGCGCCGGGGGGAGAGGCTGTGGGACGTGGGGTGCGGCTCGGGGTCGGTGGCGATCGAGTGGCTGCTGCGCGACCCGTCGATGCGGGCGGTGGCGGTGGAGGCGCGCGCGGACCGGGCGGCGCGGGCGGCGCGCAACGCGGAGGCGCTTGGGGTGGCGGGGCTGGAGGTGAGGGTGGGGGCGGCGCCCGCGGCTCTGCGGGGGCTGGCGGCGCCGGACGCGGTGTTCCTGGGCGGGGGCGCGGCGGGCGAGGGGGTGGTGGAGGCGGCGTGGGCGGCGCTGCGGCCCGGGGGGCGGCTGGTGGCGAACAGCGTCACCGTGGAGACCGACGCAATGCTGCTGCGGGCGCGGGCGGCGCTGGGGGGAACGCTGGTGCGGATCGGGGTGGAGCGGCTGGACAGGATCGGGGGGATGCACGGGTTCCGGCCGGCGATGTCGGTGACGCAGCTCGTGGCGGTGAAGCGGTGAGGCGGCTGGCCGGAGGAAGCAAGGCCAGGGGCTCTGCCCCCATGCCTGAAGACGGGGAACCCCGCCAAAGGCTCGCCTTTGGAA
>CAXSES010000375.1:0-3422 GCA_964236225.1 uncultured Acetobacteraceae bacterium | reverse complement strand
GTGGCCGTGGTGGTGACGGCGTTCTGGCCGCCGGACTGGGTGACGAAAATGGTGCTGTTGCTGCCGGCGGCGCCGGGCGTGGTGGTGACGCCGGTCACGGCGGCGCTGACGCCGGCGTAGGTGCCGGTCGCGCTGGCGCCCGCCGCCATCGTGCCCACGGTGTTGGAGACCTGGACCACCAGCGGGCCGTCGCCGAAATTGCCGATCGACAGCGTGCTGATGTTGGAGAAGCTGGCGACCGCGGTGGTGCCCTGTGTGGGGTCGAACACGGTGACGGTGCCCTCGACCTGGCCGAAGCCTAGCGTCGCCGCGCCGTGGCCGGAGGCCTTGGCGGCTTCCTCGTCGCCCCACCAGACGATGTTGTCGCTGGCGCCGGGGCCCTTGAACACCGCGACGTTGTCGGCCGCCTGGGTGCCGGCGGCGTAGGCGGGGACGGTGAGCGACAGGGTGGTGGCGGTGGCGGTGGAGCTGGCGCCGGCGGCGATGATCGAGTCGAGGTTGGCGATCTCCGTGCCGGCGATGGTCAGCTTGCCGGTGCCGTCGTAGAGGGAGACTGGCGCGGTGCCGGAGGCGACCTTGTCTGGCGTGAGGCTGTCGATGTAGGTGACGGCGCCGGCGATCGGGGTGCGGCCGTTGGCGGTGTAGACATAGAGAGAATCGAACACGAGGTTGCCGAGCTGCGCGCCCGTGGCCGCGCCTAGCTCCGTCACGGCGTAGCTGGCGACGCCCGTGGCGCCGCGCTCGCTGGTGCGGATGTAGGTCGAGGCTGGCGTGACGACCTTGCCGGATACCGTGCCGTTGGTGGCGAAGGTGCCCGTGCTGGTGGTCGTGAGGGTTCCGCCGGCGGCGGCGCTCTGGGCGGCGTTGAACGCGGCCTGCGCTGGCTCGGAGATGCCGGTGTTGACGCCGTTGCCCAGGCTGATGTTGCCCAGGCTCGCCGGCTCGCCGAACACCGCGCCCGCCGCCGTGGCCAGCGAGTAGGTGATGACGGGGGTGCTGGCGAGCACCGATTTCGTCCCCATCAGGTGGGCGTCGTTGAACACGTCGTAGGCGGCCTGGTCGCCGCCGGCGGCGCCGGCGTAGGTCTTGCCGTAGCCGGTGATGGCGTCCTTGTCCGGCGTGTAGGTGTAGTTCGGGTGGCCGACGATCTGCGGCCCCTCGAGCGAGACGACGGAGTGGGCAGTGGCCGCGTCGAGCGCCATGGCGTCGGCGATCAGCTTGTCCGCCTGCTCGGTCTGGCCGAGCACGAGGTCGATCTTGATGCCGCCCGCCGCCAGCGCAGTCAGAGTGGCGAGGGTGGCGGCGGTGCCGTCGTCGACGACGCGGACGTTGGTGACGCCGACCGCCTTCAGCTCGGCCAGGGTGGTGGCGGCGGCCACCGTGGGGTCGATGTTGACGCCAAGGCTGCTGGTCAGGTTGGCCGCGGCGTAGGCCGTCTGGCTCGTCGTTCCGCTCATATCCTCGATCCTTCGTGTCTGGTCGTCGTGCGGCCGCGTCCTGCATGCCGAAGGGCACGCGGGCGGCATGGAAAGGAAGGCGCGGAAGCCGCCACCCCCGCAGGCTCGCCGGCTCCGGGCGCCGCCGGTCTCGTCCGACCGGGAGCGCCGGCCGTCCCTCGCCGATCGGATGCTGGCGGGATCAGGGCGGGACAGGTCCGGTCGCCGGCCCCGCGCGTGGCGCCGTCGTGCGTTACGGTCCCGGGTGGATATCCTCGCTGCTGCCGCATCTCATATTCCAGAGAGGCGGGAGGCACAACAGGTCCCTGAGCCGCTATCTGGAACGTGTATAACTATTCTGGAATATATTCAATCAGGACGTGTGCCGACAGGCAGCCCTGGTTGTGTGCCGCGGCCTCGCCGATGGCCTCGGCTTGGCCCTTGCGGCCGGCAAGGCGAGTCCCGCCCGGTTCCGGAAGGCTCCCTCCTCCCGGCAAGGAGCCTGCGAGAACGGATTGGCTGGGGCGAGGGAACGCCAGGGGCGAGCCTTCGGCGGGGCCTGGACCTCCCTCCGCTCGACCCGTCCGGGCTTGACCTTCCCGGGAGGGCGCCGCCGCAGGATCGCGGGCGCAGCCCGGGGCGGGCCTGATGGGCCAGGCCGCCGGGGTCAGGCGCGAGCGGCTCAGCGGATCGGGGGCGGGTAGAGCAGGCCGCCCTTGTTCCACAGATTGTTCAGGCCGCGCGGGATGCCCAGGGGCGCGATGTCGCGGTCCCAGATCTCGGCGTAGTTGCCGACCTGCCTGACCGCGTTGGAGGCCCACTTGTTGTCCACGCCGAGCGCCTTGCCGAGGTCGCCCTCCAGGCCGAGCAGGCGGCGGATCGTGGGGTCGGTGGACGCCGAGAAGGTGTCGAGGTTCTTGCTGGTGATGCCGGCCTCCTCGGCGGAGGTCAGCGCGAAGAAGGTCCAGCGCACCAGGTCGAGCCACTTGTCGTCGCCCTTGCGCACCACCGGGCCGAGCGGCTCCTTGCTGATCAGATCGGGGAGCAGGAGGAAATCCCCCTTGCGCTCGCCCTGTGTGGCGCGGAAGCCGGCGAGCGCGGAGCTGTCGTTGCTGAACGCGTCGCAGCGGCCGGACAGGAAAGTCTGCTGCAGCGCGGGCAGGTTGTCGATCTCGATCGGCGTGAACTTGATGTTGTTCTGGCGGAAGTAGTCGGCGTCGGCCAACTCGGTGCTGGTGCCGGGCTGCACGCAGATGGTGGCGCCGTCCAGCTCCTTGGCCGACTTCACGCCCGACGCGGTCTTCACCAGGAAGCCGGTGCCGTCGTAGAAGTCGATGCCGGCGAACAGCAGGCCGAGGTTGGCCTCGCGGCCCAGCGTCCACGTCGTCTCGCGAATCAGCACGTCGATCTCGCCGGACTGCAGCGCGGTGAAGCGGGTCTGCGTGGTCATCGGCACGAACTTGACCTTGGTGGAGTCGCCCAGCACCACGGCGGCGACCGCGCGGCAGCCGTCGGCGTCGATGCCCTGCATCACCCCCTTGCTGTCCGGCAGCGAGAAGCCGGCGGTGGCGCCGTCCACGCCGCAGGACAGCACGCCGCGCGAGCGCACCGCGTCCAGCGTGCCCGAGCCGGAGCCGGTGGCAGGTGCCGCGGCCGGAGCCTGGGCGTGCACGGTGGCGGGCAGCGTCGCGAGCGTTGCCGTAAGCAGCGCCGCGGCCGCGATCCAATGTCGAGCCATGCGCCCGATCCCCCTGTGTTGGTGACGGTTGGTGCCTGCGGCGGGCCTGCGGCGGCGGGCCGCGCGGGGCCACGGCCGGGTGGCGCGGCGCGGCATCCTGGCCCGAGGGGCTGGCAAGATCAACATCGCGTCACCGTGGGCGCCGGGCGGGGCGCTGCCCTGCCCATGCCGGCCTCCCCTGGAGTGAGCGGTGAGGCAGGCAAGGTTGAGGCTCTGCCTCAAACTCCGCCAGGGGAAGGTCCCCTGGA
>CAXSES010000374.1:0-3431 GCA_964236225.1 uncultured Acetobacteraceae bacterium | reverse complement strand
GGCCCTGCCTTTGGCGGGGTTCCCGTCTTGAAGGACGGGGGCGGAGCCCTGGCCTGCCTTGCTAGTCGGTCGTCGCGTCTGGCCGCTGGTATGAGCCGCCCGGCCGTGCCGTGCTCCCCGGGGCGTCCGCGCCCACGCAGCGGAACGTGACGTCGAACGCGGTCGGGTAGTAGGGCGTGAGCGGGTCGCCGTCGGGGCGCAGCGCCAGCGGCGAGGACGTCCCTCCCTGCCGCCGGCAGAACGCCGCCGCCTCGGCGAGCGCCACGCGCCGCGCCTCCTCGCCGCCGCCCAGCGCGGGCGCCCGCATCTCCGAGACGGCATAGAGGCCGGGCGCCACCGGCTGGATTCCCGTGCTGCTGCCGCACCCCGACAAAGCGAGCAGGGCCGCCAGCAACGGCCGCGTCCCCGCCGCGCCGCGCCGGGCGGCCCACGCCGCGACACTCCGAGACCTTTTCGCCATCAACCCGCCATCAAGCCTTCCCTAAAAGACGCCCGGACAAACCGGGAGCCCGACATGACCAGACCAACCAGGAAGCGGATCGTAGCACTTCTGGCGCTGCTCCTGACGGCGGGATCGCTGTCGGCGTGCGGCTGCGGGCCGCTCGGCCTGCACTACTGCCGCGGCGGCTACGGCGGCTACCATGGCGGCTACCGCTGACGCCGACGCCGCCCGCCCCCGGACACCTGCCTGAAAAAAGCAGGGCCGGGGGCGGCCCGTCCCTGGCGGAGTTCGGGGCAGGGCCTCAACCTGCCTCGTGCGCCCTGCCCCCTCCAGGGAACGCGCCGGAGGCCCCGCCATGACAGAGCCCTGCGACCTGAGCGCCACCGGGCTGGCCCGCCTGATCGCCACCCGCGCGCTCTCGCCGGTCGAGCTGCTCGAATCCTGCCTCGCCCGCATCGCCCGCATCAACCCGGCGGTGAACGCCGTCGTCACGCTCGACGAGCCGGCTGCCCGCGCGGGCGCCCGCGCCGCCGAGGCCGCGGTGATGCGCGGCGACGCCCTCGGCCCGCTGCACGGCCTGCCGCTCGGCATCAAGGACACCGACGACACCGCCGGCCTGCGCACGACCTACGGCAGCCCGATCTTCGCCAGCCACGTGCCGGCGCGCGACCTCGGCGTCGTCGCGCGGCTGCGCGCCGCCGGCGGCATCGTGCTCGCCAAGACCAACACGCCCGAGTTCGCCGCCGGCGCCAACACCCGCAACGCCGTGTTCGGCGCCACCGCCAACCCGTTCGACACCACGCGCTCGGCCGCCGGCTCCTCGGGCGGCTCGGCGGTGGCGCTGGCGTGCTCGATGCTGCCGCTGTGCTCTGGCTCGGACACCGGCGGCAGCCTGCGCAACCCCGCGGCCCACAACGGCGTCGTGGGGATGCGCCCCTCGCCCGGCCTGGTGCCGAACGAGACGCGCGACGCGGGCTGGTCCTGCCTGCCCGTCAACGGCCCGATGGCGCGCTCCGTCGCCGACGCGGCGCTCCTGCTGTCCGCGATGGCCTCCGACGACCGCCGCGACCCGCTGGCCTACGCCCTGCCCGGCGAGGCCGTGCGCGGCCGCCCTGACCGCCATTCCCCGCCCCCAGCGATGCGCCTCGACGCCCTGCGCGTCGCAGTGACAGAGGATTTCGGCTTCGCGCCCACCGAGCGCCACGTCCGCCGCGTGTTCGCCGCCCGCGTCGCCGCGCTGTCGCCGCTGTTCGCCCGCGCGGAGGCCGCGACCCCGGACTGCGCCGGCGCCGACGACGCCTTCGCCGTGCTGCGCGCCGGCCTGTTCCTCGGCAGCCACCTGGCCCGGTTCCGCGAGGACCCCGGCCGCCTCGGCGCCAACGTGCGCGCCAACGTCGAGGAGGGCCTGCGCACCACTCTCGAGGACCACGCCCGCGCCAGCGCCGCGCAGACCCGGATCTACCGCGCGTTCGGCGACTTCTTCGACGCCCACGACGTGCTGCTCAGCCCGGCGATCACCCTCAGCCCGCGCCCGTGGCGCGAGCCGCACCCCGCCGCCATCGACGGCGTGGCCACCCGGTCTTACTACCACTGGCTCGCCCTGGCCTACGGCGTGACGCTCGCAGGCCACCCCGCGCTCAGCCTGCCGCTCGGCACCGACGAGGCCGGGCTGCCGTTCGGCCTGCAGATCGTCGGCCCGCGCGGCGGCGACGCGATCGTGCTCGGCGTGGCGGCGGCGATCGAGGCCGCCTGCGCCGACGACCCCACGCTGCGCCGGCCGGTGCCGGACCTCGCGCGCCTGGCCGCGGCGCCGCCGCTCTCGGAGGCGGAGGGGTTCTGGGACCTGGAGTGAAGCAGGCAGGGCTGGGCTCCGCCTCCTGCTTGAAGGAGGGGCCCGCCAGGGGCGAGCCGCTCCTGGACCGGCGTTGCTTAGAGCATGATTGCTTCAGGTTGGATCAGCAGCGGACCAGCCTTAGGCAATCTTGCTTCAAGTATCGGTTTCCAAAGGCGAGCCTTTGGCGGGGTCCAGGGGCAGAGCCCCTGGCCTTCCTTTCTGGATTTCAAACCGAGACACGTCCCGGGCAAGCACATGATTGCTCCGGCCCGTGCCGCATCCCTAGACTTGCCCCGAGGAGCCCCGCCATGCCCGACACCGTTCCCGTCACGCTTGAGGTCGAGGCTGCCGCCGCGGTCGCGCTCACCGATGCCCGCACCCGCGCCGCCATGGGCCGCCTGGTCAGCCGCGTGCTCCACCCGCAGCCCGGCCCGGGCGAGCTCGCGCAGGCCATTGGCGACGCCAAGGCCGAAGCCCGCACCGCCGGGCTGACCGACGCCGACATCGACGCGGAGCTGGACGCCTACAACGCGGAGCGGCGTGGCGCCCCCGCGGCTTGATCGTCTTCGATGCGTCGGCCGTGGTGAGCGCCGCACTGCGCGAGGACAGCGTGCCCGAGCGGGCGCTGCTGCGCGCGGAAGCGACCGACCTCTTCGCGCTGTCGGCCGAGGTGGCGGCGGAGATCAGCGAGGTGCTTGCACGGCCTCGCTTCGCACGGGCTGTGACGGCGGCGCGCGGCGCGCGCATTCTCGACATCCTGCGCGCGGATGCGGCGTGGTTCGTCCCTGCCGGGCGCGTGACCGACTGTCGTGATGCCAAGGACAACAAGTATCTGGAGCTGGCCCTCGCCGCCGGTGCGGCGGCGATCGTCAGCGGCGACGCCGACCTGCTCGTGCTGCATCCGTGGCGCGGAGTGCCGATCCTGCAACCCGCCGCCTGCCTCGCCAGGACCGAACAAAGAAGGTGATGAAGAATGGCGGGGTCACACCACAGAACAGACAGCATAGCACTGATCGGGAACGATCAAGCGCCAGCCTGATCGAACTCGTGGGCCAGTACGCCCATGATGACGTCGTCATGCCATTTGCCGTCGACCCGGGCGGCTTCGCGTTCACGCCCCTCCTCGACAAAGCCGCATGCCCGATAGCAGCGAAT
>CAXSES010000373.1:0-3436 GCA_964236225.1 uncultured Acetobacteraceae bacterium | reverse complement strand
CTGGGCTCTGCCCAGACCCGCCAGGGGCGAGCCGCCCCTGGACCCGGCGCAACTTGAGTAGGGGATTCCAAAGGCGAGCCTTTGGCGGGGTCCCCGCTTCCAGGCATGGGGGGCAGAGCCCCTGGCCTTGCTGTCTTCCAGGGCCTCACACGGCCCGGAACCGGAAGCTCTCCGCCACCATGCCCGGCCCGAACGCCATCCCCAGCCCCGGCGTCCCCGGCGCCGCCGCCTCGCGCAGGATGCGCTCCAGCACGAACAGCACCGTCGCAGAGCTCATGTTGCCGAAATCGCGCAGCACGCCGCGCGAGTGCCGCAGCGCCCCTTGCCCAAGCTCCAGCCCCTGCTCCACCGCGTCCAGCACCGTGCGTCCCCCGGCGTGCACCGCCCACAGCCCGAACGCCGAGGCAGGCACCCCGCGCAGCAGGCCGTCCGCGCCGCCCCGCTCCGCCTCGTCGCGCAGCACCGCGGCGATCCGGCCGGGCACCTTGCCGGACAGGTGCATCTCGAACCCGGTGTCGCCGACGTGCCAGGTGATGAACCCCGCGCTGTCCGGGATCACGGCGTTGCGGAAATCCTCCAGCGCCAGGCCGGCGGGCTCCGCCGTCACCAGCGCCGCGGCGCACCCGTCCGCGAACAGCAGGAACGACAGCACCTGCTCCAGCGACGCGCTCTCCTGCAGGTGCAGCGACGACAGCTCGCAACACACCACCAGCACCCGCGCCCCGGGCTCGGAGCGCACGATGTGGCGCGCCGCCCGCAGCGCCGGCACCGCGGCCGAGCACCCCATGAAGCCGACCAGGGTGCGCTCCACGTCCGCGCGCAGCCCGAGCCGTCGCGCGATCTGCAGATCGAGCCCGGGCGCGCTGAACCCTGTGCACGACGCCGCCACCAGGTGCGTCACGCTGGCGGGGTCGAGGCCGAGCCGCGACACCGCCTCCGCCGCCAGCGTCGGCGCCGCCTCCTCGTAGAGTCGCATCCGCGCCGCGGTGGAGGGGAACGCGCCGCGCCGGTAGAAGCCCGCGCTGTCCACCTCGCCCCGCTCGACGCGCCCGGCCTCGAGCACGGCGTAGCGGTGCGCGATGCCGGAGCGCTCCGCCATGCGCTCGAACAGCGTGCGGCTGCGCTCGTCCGGCAGCAGGGTGCGCGCCAGCGCCACGAACGCCTCGTGCACGTCGTGGGCGGGCACCGCGGTGGCGATGCGGTTGATGTGGGCTACGACCGTCAAGAACAGCGCCTCCGTCCGGGCTCCGGGCATCCGTGCCGAGACGGGCGCGGAAAGCAAGCCAAGGCCAGAGGCTCTGCCTCTGGACTCCGCCAAAGGCTCGCCTTTGGAAACCCGTACCCGGCCAGTGAACTGCCGCCCGACGTGCCTCCATCCCTATGTGTGCCGGTCCAGGGGCGCTGCCCCTGGCGGGTCCAGGGCAGAGCCCTGGCCTTCCTTGCCACCCCCCGCCTACACCCGCCGCAGCGCCAGGACCGCGTTCAGCCCCCCGAACGCGAACGAGTTGCTCAGCGCCAGCCGCGCCCGCGTCGCCCGCGCGCCCTCGGGCACGCAGTCCAGCGCGCAGTCCGGGTCCGCCTCGCGGAAGTTCGCGGTCGGCGGCAGCACCCCGTCGCGCAGCGCCAGGATGGTCGCCACCGCCTCGATGCCGCCGCCGGCGCACAGCGTGTGGCCGATCATCGACTTGGTCGACGACACGGCGATGTGCGCCAGCCGCGCCCCGAACACGCGACGCAGCGCCTCCGTCTCGGTGAGGTCGTTCAGCCGCGTGCCCGTGCCGTGCGCGTTGACGTAGCCCACGGCCTCCATGTCCTCGCCGGCGTCGTCGAGCGCCGCGCGGATCGCCCGCGCGGCGCCGCCCGCGTCCGGCGCGGTGAGGTCGGCGGCGTCCGCGCTCATGCCGATCCCCGCGACCTCGCCGTGGATGCGCGCGCCGCGCGCCACCGCCGCGTCCCACGGCTCCAGCACCAGCATCCCCGCGCCCTCGCCCAGCACCAGCCCGGCGCGGTCGCGCGAGAACGGCCGGCACACGTCAGGGCTCAGTATGCGCAGCGACTCCCACGCCCGTATCACGCCCGGCGCCAGCGGCGCGTCGCTGCCACCCGCCACTGCGAGGTCCAGCATCCCGCTCGCCACCGCGTGGAACGCCTGCCCGATCGCGTGCGCCGCCGAGGCGCAGGCGGACGCCACCGCATAGGACGGCCCGCGCAGCCCCAGATCCGCCGAGACCTGGCTCGCCGAGGCGCTGGGCATCAGGCGCGGCACGGTGAACGGGTGCACGCGGTCGCTGCCCTGGCCGTAGAACTGGGCGTAGCCGGCATCGTAGGTCACCTGCCCCACCGGCCCGCCCATGATGGAGCCAGCGCGCTCCGACGCCGCACCCGGCGGCAGCGCGGCGAGCCCGGCATCGGCCATCGCCTCGCGCGCCGCCACGACCGCGAACTGCACCGCCCTGTCCAGCATCGCGACCCGCTTGTGGGCGAAATGCGCCGCGGGATCGAAGCCGCGCACCTCGCCCGCGGTGCGCGCGCCGATCCGCTCCGTGCCGATCGTCGTGATCGGCCCGGTGGCGCAGCGACCGGCCAGCAACGCGGGCCAGGCCGTCGCCACGTCGGCGCCGCTCGCGCAGATCATCCCGAGCCCTGTGACCGCGACGCGCCGACGGCTCATGCGGCGCCGTCTGTCCCGGCGGCCTTGCCGGACGACGGGCCCGCCGCGCCTCCGCCCGGCGCGGGCGTGGCAGGCCCGTCCGCGATCCCGCCCGCCGCCAGGGCGCCTGTCGCCCCCTCCCCCGCCAGCGGCTTGCCTGCCGCGCGCTGCAGCGTCGCGACCACGTGGTCGAGAAGCTGGCCGACCGTGGTGAACTCCGATCCCGCCCGGTCCGGCACCACCGGAATCTGGACATCGAAGCGCTCCTCGATCGCGAAGATCGCCTGCACGATGTCCAGCGACGCGATCTCCAGCGCGTCCAGCGTCGCCTCGGGCCGGAGCCGGTCCGGCGCCACGCCGACCTCGCGGCTGAAAATCGTGAGGATCTCCGCGCGGCGTGGATCGGCGGCGAACGCTGGTTCCGACATCTTGAGGCTCCGGTGCGTGGGCTGGCCGCGCGGGTGGGACGGCACGGCACGACGACGTGGGCGGGTCTGGCGGCAGGGCGCGATCCCGCGGAAAGCACCGCCGCCCGAACCCGCAACCTAGGACGGACCGGCCCCCGCGTCACCGTCACCGCCCGCAGCCGCCGGGGCAGGATAGGCCCGACGCCTCGCGCGTTCCAACACCCTGACGTCTCATGCCGACGGCCCGGTGGGATGGCCGGTCCAGCAGGCAAGGCCAGGGGCTCTGCCCCCATGCCTGGAAGCGGGGACCCCGCCAAAGGCTCGCCTTTGGAAACCACTCCTTAAGTAAAGCCGGTCCAGGGGCGGCTCGCCCCTGGCG
>CAXSES010000372.1:0-3442 GCA_964236225.1 uncultured Acetobacteraceae bacterium | reverse complement strand
CCGCTTGGGCTGTTGGAATGGGCAGCGGAGGGAGAGCCCAGCCTTGCTTGCCTCCTGTCAGGCAGCGCGTCGTGAAGCGCGACGTCCGGCGCTCCGGGGTGTTCACGCGGCGCGCGCTGCTGGTGATGGGCGGGCAGGTGGCGGCGCTGGGGGCGCTGGGGGCGCGGCTGTACCACGTGCAGGTGGCAGAGGGGCAGAAATACGCGACGCTCGCTGAGAGCAACCGCATCAGCGCGCGCCTGATCGCGCCGCCGCGGGGGCGCGTGCTGGACCGGTTCGGCACCGTGGTCGCGGGCAACAGGCTGAACTGGCGGGCGGTGCTGCTGGCCGAGCAGACCGACGACGTGGCGGCGACGCTGGACCTGTTCGCGCGCATCGTGCCGCTCGCGGACCACGAGCGGGCGCGGGTGGACCGCGAGCTGCGCCACCGCAGGCGGTTCATCCCGGTGATGGTGCGCGAGTTCCTGTCCTGGGAGGACATGGCGCGCATCGAGGTGAGCGCGCCGGAGCTGCCCGGCATCATCGTGGACGTGGGCACGACGCGGATCTACCCGTTCGGCGAGCAGCTCGCGCATGTCGTGGGCTACGTGGCGCCGCCGCAGGAGGCGGACATGGGGGAGGACCCGATGCTCGCTCTGCCCGGCATCCGCATCGGGCGGGCGGGGGTTGAGCGCGCGCGCGACGAGGAGCTGCGCGGCGAGGCCGGCGAGGTGCAGATGGAGGTCAACGCCGTGGGCCGGGTGATCCGCGAGCTTGACCGGCGCGACGGCAAGCCGGGCGAGGATCTCGGGCTGTCGCTGGACTACGAGCTGCAGCGTTCGGTGCAGCAGCGCATCGGCGAGGAGAGCGCGTCCGCGGTGGTGCTGGACTGCCGCAACGGCGAGATACTGGCGATGGCCAGCACGCCGTCCTTCGACCCGACTCTGTTCGACTCGGGGGTGAGCCAGGCGCAGTGGGTGCAATGGACCAACGACCGCCGCACGCCGCTGATCAATAAGGCGACGGCGGGGGTATACCCGCCGGGCTCGACGTTCAAGATGGCGGTGGCGCTGGCGGGGCTGGAGGCGGGGACGCTGACGTCGGGCGACCGGGTGAGCTGCCCGGGCTACATCGACGTGGGCGACGCGCGGTTCCACTGCTGGAAGAAGGGCGGGCACGGGTCGCTCGACCTGCATGGCGGGCTGAAGAACTCGTGCGACGTGTATTTCTATGCGGTGGCGCAACGGACGGGCATGGACAGGATCGCCGCCGCGTCGCACCGGCTGGGGCTGGGGACGGCGCTGGAGGTCGATCTGCCTGGGGCGCGCGCTGGGCTGATCCCGACGCCGGCGTGGCGGCGCGCGCACGGGCACGCCTGGAACCTCGGCGACACGATCGTGAGCGGGATCGGGCAGGGCTACATCCAGGTGACGCCGTTGCAGCTCGCGACGTACACGGCGCGCATCGCCACCGGGCGCGCGGTGCAGCCGCATTTGACGCGGCTGGTGGGGGGGGCGATGCAGCAGGGGTCGGCGGCGGATGACTGGCCGGCGCTGGGGATGGCGGAGCACTCCCTGGCGGCGGTGCGGGCGGGGATGCACGCGGTGGTCAACGAGGCGGGGGGCAGCGGCGTCAACGCGCGGCTGCCGCTCGCGGGCGTGACGATGGCGGGCAAGACAGGGTCGGCGCAGGTCCGCAGGGTGTCGCGCGAGGCGCGCGAGCACGGGCATTTCGACTCGAGCAAGCTGCCGTGGGAGTTCAGGCCGCACGCGCTGTTCGTGTGCTTCGCGCCCTACGAGGCGCCGAGATATGCGATCGCGGTGGTGATCGAGCACGGCAACGCGGGGGCGGCGGCGGCGGCGCCGCTGGCGCGCGACCTGATGGTGCAGACGCTGACCCGCGACCCGGCGGGGCGGGCGACGGCGCAGACGGTGGCGGCGCGGTGAGGCGGGCGGGCGGGCGGCAGGCAAGGTCGAGGCTCCGCCTCGAACTCCGCCAAAGGCAGGCCTATGGAATCCACCACTTAAGTCATGCCGGTCCAGGGGCGAGGCTGGCCAAAGGTTCCGACGACCCGCTTGGGTCGCTGGAAAGGCCGGACGAGGGGGCTCGCCCCTGGCGGGTCTGGGCGGAGCTGGCCAAAGGTTCCGATGGCCCGCTTGGGCCATTGGAATGGCCAGCGGAGGGAGAGCCCAGCCTTGCCTGCTTTGTGCCGGGGGTGGCGCGGTGATCCTGGAGCGTCGGCTGATCCGGGCGGAGCCGTCGTTCGGGCTGATGACCAAGCTGATGCAGGTGAGCTGGCTCTACGTCGCGCTGCTGTGCGCGCTGGCGGGGGTGGGCTACGTCGCGCTGTATTCCGCCGGCGGGGGGCCGATGCCCTACGCCACGCCGGACGCGATCCGGTTCGCGGCGGGGCTCGTGATGATGATCTGCCTGGCGATGGTGGACATCCGGTTCCTCGCGCGGTTCTCCTGGCCGGTGTACGCCGGCGCGCTGGGGCTGCTGGCGCTGGTGCTGCGCGTGGGGCACGTGGGCAAGGGGGCGGAGCGCTGGATCAGCCTGGCCGGGGTGCAGGTGCAGCCCTCGGAGCTGATGAAGGTGGCGCTGGTGATGGCGCTGGCGGCCTGGTTCCACAAGGCGAGCTGGGCGCGGGTGGGCAACCCCGTGTTCCTGGTGCCGCCGGCGCTGGCGATTGCGGTGCCGGTGGTGCTGATCCTCAAGGAGCCGAACCTGGGGACGGCGTTCATCACGGGGGTGGTGGGGGCGAGCGTGGTGTTCGCGGCGGGCTTTCGGTGGTGGATGGCGGCGCTGCTGGCGGCCCCGCTGCCGTTCGCGGCGAGGTTCGCCTACGCGCACCTGCACGACTACCAGCGGGCGAGGATCACGACGTTCTTCAGCCCGGAGAGCGATCCGCTGGGGGCGGGCTACAACATCATCCAATCCAAAATCGCGCTGGGGTCGGGGGGGATGTGGGGCAAGGGGTTCATGGGGGGGACGCAGAACCACCTGAACTTCCTGCCCGAGAAGCAGACGGACTTCATCTTCTCGATCATCGCGGAGGAGTGGGGGCTGGTGGGGAGCCTGGCGGTGCTCGGCTTGCTGCTGCTGATCGTGATGGGGGGGATGCTGGTCGCGCTGCGCTGCCGCCACCAGTACGGGCGGCTGCTGGCGATCGGGATCAGCGTGAACTTCTTCATGTACGTGTTCGTCAACATCGCTATGGTGACGGGGGCGATCCCGGTGGGGGGCGTGCCGCTGCCGCTGGTGAGCCACGGGGGGTCTGCGATGCTGACGGTGATGTTCGCGTTCGGGCTGCTGATGTCGGTGCACGTGCACAGGGACGTGGAGTGGGGGGAGAAGCGGGAGGAGGATTGAGGGCTGCTGTGAGCAAGAAAGCAAACAAGGCCGGGCTCTGCCCAGACCCGCAAAGGGCCGAGGCCCTTTGATCCCATTTCTTGAGAGAGGC
>CAXSES010000371.1:0-3442 GCA_964236225.1 uncultured Acetobacteraceae bacterium | reverse complement strand
TTGGTTTCCAAAGGCGAGCCTTTGGCGGGGTCCAGGGGCAGAGCCCCTGGCCTTGTCTTTCTGGATTTTTAACCTGAGACACGACCGCTTCGCGCCCGCCGTTGACTCGCCCGGTGCATTCGCATAACACCCGCCGCTCATCGGAACGCGGGAGACCCGTGCCTCCGCCCTGGCGATCGCGCCGCGGCGGGGCCGGGTCGCATGGACCGCGGTCCGGCTTCAGTCGGAGGCCAGGATCATGGCGAAGAAGATCGTCGGCTACATCAAGCTCCAGATTCCGGCGGGCAAGGCGAACCCGTCGCCGCCGGTCGGCCCCGCGCTGGGCCAGCGCGGCCTGAACATCATGGCGTTCTGCAAGGAGTTCAACGCGCTGACGCAGGGCATGGAGGTCGGCATGCCGACCCCTGTCGTGATCACCGCGTTCGCGGACCGCACCTTCACCTTCATCATGAAGACGCCGCCCAACACCTACTTCCTGAAGAAGGCGGCGGGCATCCAGAAGGGCACGACGACGCCCGGCAAGGGCGCCGCGGTCGGGCGGGTGACGATGTCGCAGCTTCGCGAGATCGCGGCGACCAAGATGGTGCACATGAACGCCAACGACGTGGACGGCGCGGTGCGGATGCTGGCCGGGTCGGCGCGGTCGATGGGCCTGAGCGTGGTGGAGGGCTGACCCGGTGGCGCACGACAAGCGGCTGAACAACGCCTACGCGACCTTCGACCGGCAGAAGCCGTACTCCATCGAGGAGGCGGTGCGCATGGTCAAGACCAACGCCAGCGCCAAGTTCGACGAGACCGTCGAGATGACCATGAACCTCGGCATCGACCCGCGCCACGCCGACCAGATGGTGCGCGGCCTGCTGAGCCTGCCCAACGGCACCGGCAAGACGCTGCGCGTCGGCGTGTTCGCCCGCGGCCCCAAGGCCGCCGAGGCGGAGGCCGCTGGCGCCGACGTGGTGGGCGCCGAGGACCTGGCCGAGAAGGTGCAGGCCGGCGAGATCGCCTTCGATCGCTGCATCGCCACGCCGGACATGATGGCCCTCGTCGGGCGTCTCGGGAAGATCCTCGGCCCGCGCGGGCTGATGCCCAACCCGAAGCTCGGCACCGTGACGATGAACGTGCGCGACGCGATCGTGGCCGCCAAGTCCGGCCAGGTGGAGTTCCGCGCGGAGAAGGCGGGGATCATCCACGCAGGCATCGGCAAGGCGAGCTTCGACGAGGACAAGCTGCTCGGCAACATCCGCGCGCTGGTCGACGCGATCAACCGCGCCAAGCCGACCGGGGCGAAGGGCACCTACGTCAAGAAGATGTCGCTCAGCTCCACGATGGGCCCGGGCGTGAAGGTCGACGTGTCGAGCCTCGCGGCCGGCTGAGGAATTCGACGCTCCCCCGGCGCTGCCGGGGGGGTGACGGCCAGGGGCGGCACGGATGGCCTGCCCCGAACCTGTCCGAGACCGCACGTCGCCTTCCATCCCCCGGGACGGAAAGCGGTAAAGGACCCAGGGGTCCGCGCGCGGGAGACGGGGTGCCACACGGAATTCGGCCCGCTTCCCCGCCCCCGGCGGGGGTGCGCGCCCGAGGATGGTTGGCGGTTCCGCCTTGACCGGACAGGCGAACCGGGCCGCGCGGCTCCCAAGGGAGGGCGCGACCCACGGGCAACCAGGCCCGGCGCGGCTTGCCCGCGTCCGGGCCACGATGGAGACGGGATTTGGACCGTACGGAGAAGCGGGAGTTCGTCTCGACGCTCGCCGCCGTTTTCGCGGACACGTCGATGGTCGTCGTCACCCAGAACAAGGGTCTGACGGTGGCGGAGGTGACGGTGCTGCGGCAGCGGATGCGGGCGGCGGGGGCGACCTTCAAGGTCGCGAAGAACCGGCTGGCCATCCTTGCCCTGGACGGGACCTCGTTCGCCGGCATCGCGCCATTGCTGAAGGGTCCCACCGCGCTCGCGTGGGCGAAGGACCCTGTGGCGGTGGCCAAGGCGGCCGTGGACTACGCCAAGACCAACGACAAGCTCGTGCTGCTCGGCGGCGCGCTCGGCTCCCAGACGCTGGACGCGGACGGGATCAGGGCGCTGGCCGAGCTGCCTTCGCTCGACGCGCTGCGCGCCAGGCTGGTGGGGATGATCCAGACCCCCGCCACCAGGATCGCCGCGGTGATCGCTGCGCCGGCCGCGGGCGTCGCGCGGGTGATTGGCGCCTACTCCAGGAAGGATGGCGAGCCGGCAGGAGAGCCAGAGGGTTCTCCCGACGGCGCGCCCGAGGCCGCCCCCGAGGGGCCGGCCGCGGAAGCTGCTTGACCTTTCGCAGCGTTTGAGCGTGGGGCCGGGCTGTGGCCTTGCATGGAACCGACCAGAGACTAATGTAGGGATGCTGAACAATGGCTGATCTTGCGAAGATCGTGGACGACCTTTCGGCGCTGACCGTCCTCGAGGCGGCCGAGCTGTCGAAGATGCTCGAGGAGAAGTGGGGCGTCTCCGCGGCTGCCCCGGCGGCCGCTGCGGCGGCTCCCGCAGGCGGCGGCGCCGCTGCCGCCCCCGTGGAGGAGCAGACCGAGTTCACGGTGATCCTGGCCAAGGCTGGCGAGAAGAAGATCAATGTGATCAAGGAGATCCGCACGATCACAGGTCTCGGCCTGAAGGAGGCCAAGGATCTGGTCGAGGGCGCGCCGAAGACCGTCAAGGAAGGCGTGAACAAGGACGAGGCCGCGAAGCTGAAGAAGCAGCTTGAGGATCAGGGCGCCGCTGTCGAGATCAAGTGAGACGCTAGAGCGAACTGCACGCGGCGCTCCGCCGCGTGATCCGGGACTGGGCGGGGTGGGAATCGAGCATGGTTCCCGCCCGCTTTCTCGTTGTGGCGACCCGATCCGGCCCGATCCGCCGGGACGGGGCGCGTCACGGTCCGGAATGAACCCGGGCGGCCAGGGGTTGCAGGCCGCGTGCATCACGCCTCCCCGCATTCGCGCGGGGGCGCAGGAACGATGGGGCACCACGACAGCATGAACGCCATTTCCAAATCGTTCACGGCGCAGAAGCGCATCCGCAAGAGCTTCGGGCGCATCCCCGAAGTGGCGCCGATGCCCAACCTCATCGACGTGCAGCGCTCCAGCTACGAGGCGTTCCTGCAGATGAACGTGGCGCCGGACAGCCGCACCCAGACCGGGCTGCAGGAGGTGTTCCGCTCCGTGTTCCCGATCGACGATTTCGCCGGCCGTGGCCGCCTGGAGTTCGTGCACTACGAGCTTGAGGAGCCGAAATACGACGTCGAGGAGTGCATCCAGCGCGGCATGACCTTCGCGGCGCCGCTCAAGGTCGTGCTGCGCCTGATCGTGTGGGACCTCGACGAGGACACCGGCGCGCGCTCGATCCGCGACATCAAGGAGCAGCCCGTCTACATGGGCGACATGCCCCTGATGACGGATAACGGCACCTTCATCATCAACG
>CAXSES010000370.1:0-3454 GCA_964236225.1 uncultured Acetobacteraceae bacterium | reverse complement strand
ATGGCCCGCTTGGGCCATTGGAATGGCAGGCGGAGGGAGGGCCCAGCCTTGCTTCCTTCCGCAGGTCACGATCGACGACCGGCGGTATGACGTCTTTCGCTTAATGAGATGAATCACTTCGGTTTGACTACTCGCAGTTGAGAGCAGCAGCGGGTCGTCTTTTGCTACGTTGCAGTCTCCGCAGCGATGACCAACTTGACGCCCCGCGCGATCAACGCTGATCGACTTGTTCCCGTACGCCGTGCAACGTCATCGATCCGGGCCAGAAGCCCCTCGTTCAGGCTGATGTTGACGCGGAGAGCCCTGCCGGCGACGTCGACCGGCACGAGCATGGCCTGGCTGGCTTGCGGGTGCTGGGCATAGAGGCAGGCCCCGCCGTCCTGCTCCTCCCAGGGGAGCGGCAGCGCTTCTCCGTCGGCTTCCATGGCTTCCACGATGGTGGCGAGAGCATCGGCCGCCTGCCTGAACACGTCATGCCGGGTATCGGCGTGGCTGGTGGTTCCCTTGAAGCTCGGGAACCGGATGGAGAAGCCCTTCCCGTCCGGCAGGGTCTCGATCAAGGCGCAGTAGTGGCGAACGGCCATATCCGGGCTCCCATCAACGTGCAGGCGGACAGGCCCACCCGGCTGCCTCGCAGATGCTGCGCAGCGTGCCGGGTGCGATGTCGCCTTCGTGGCTGGAGACGACGCGAGAACGGCCGGCTTTCCTGAGGACGATGTGGGCGCCCTTGCCTGGCCGCTCCTCCCACCCTTCACGCCGCAGCCTGTTGCAGACTTCGCGAGCCGTCATCCCGCAGCCTTCGGCTACACAAACCTACACAACGCCAGCCTGCCGCTCAAGGACATGCGGATTCCGTCCTGGAGCAGGAGGGCGGAACCCTCGCCCCGCCGCCATCCCTGCGTGGCCACTTGTCCGCCCGTCGTGCGATCCCTCATGCTTCACTTGACGCTCAGGCCACTTCGACCCTGGACGTCGCCGGAGGCACGTCTTTGGGTCCATTGCCTGAGGGGGCGCCCTGTCCCTCTCTCGCCTGATGAGGAAGGTTGAATGCCCGATCTCGACAGATACCACGAGCCTGAGAATGGCGACCTGTGCCTGATCCGCAGGTTCCTCGAACCGGCCTCGTACAGCTACTCCATCACCCTGGCCGGGTACAACGTCTACGTCGCCCTCTGCGTGGCGGGCAACTGGCAGCATTGCCGGTTCAGCGTGGCGCCCCCGCATGTCCAGGAGGAGGCCTACGCCTTCATGCGCCAGCTCGAGGAATACGCCCCCACGCACCTCCCGGGGCTTCTGGTCAGGGAGACGCGCAGGAACAACCGCTGGACGGTGACGAGCGTGATCGAGGACGGCGACGTGCTCGACCCCGCCAGCGGCGAGGCGCACAGGATCGTCGAGCGCTACAAGGAGGCGCTGATGGCGCCCCTGCCGCCGCCCACGAACGTCCTGCCCGCGCAGAACGTGGTCTAGCACGCGGCCCCCGCGCCCCGGGCGGCTTCGAGCCCGGGGCGGGGGCACAAGCATGGCGGAGCGGAGCCCCTCATACCCCCGTACACATGGCCGCAGACTCGCAGCCTCGCGGGGCCAAATTCCTCGCCATCTCGCCCGCGCGCCCCTACGGTTTCCCGAAACACCACGGCCACAAAGGCCAGAGCCACACGGGAGCAGCCATCCAAGTGCCGTCCATCCTCGCGCGCGAGCGCACCGTCGCCCCGCCCGGCTTCAACCGCTGGCTCGTGCCGCCCGCGGCGCTCTGCGTCCACCTCTCCATCGGCTCGGTCTACGCCTTCAGCGTGTTCAACCTGCCGCTCGCCAGGCTGATCGGCGGCGCCGCCTCCTCTCCCGACGACTGGACGCTCAAGGCCCTCGGCTGGACCTTCTCCATCGCCATCGCCTTCCTCGGCATCGCGTCGGCCTTGTTCGGCGGCTGGCTCGACCGCGTCGGCCCTCGCCGCGCCATGGTCACGGCCGCCGCCTGCTTCGGCGGCGGCCTGCTGGTCGCCTCGCTCGGCATCGCGCGGCACCAGCTCTGGCTGCTCTACCTCGGCTACGGCGTGCTCGGCGGCTGCGGCCTCGGCCTCGGCTACATCTCCCCGGTCAAGACCCTGATGAGCTGGTTCCCCGACCGCCCCGGCATGGCCACCGGCCTGGCCATCATGGGCTTCGGCGGCGGCGCCATGATCGCCTCGCCGCTCTCGGTCATGCTGATGGATTTCTACGCCGGCGCCGGCCACCTCGGCGTCGCGCAGACCTTCGCCACCCTGGGCATCGGCTACGCCTGCTTCATGCTGGTCGGCGCCGCCATCGTGCGCGTGCCCGCCGCCGGCTGGGCGCCCGCCGGCTACGTCCCCCGCCCGACCCGCCTGGCCACCGCCAACATGCCAGCCGTCAACCAGTACGAGGCGGTCAGGACACGCCAGTTCTGGCTGATCTGGGCCGTGCTGTGCCTCAACGTCACCGCCGGCATCGGCGTGCTGGAGCAGGCCTCCGCGATGAGCCAGGAGATGTTCCCCGGCCGCATCACCCCCTACGCCGCCGCGGGCTTCGTCGGCCTGCTGAGCCTGTTCAACATGGGGGGCCGCTTCCTCTGGGCCTCCGCCTCGGACGCGCTTGGCCGCAAGGCGACCTACGCCATCTTCTTCGCCCTCGGCTTCGTGCTCTACGCCCTGGTGCCCTCCACCGGCCGCAGCGGCGACATCGTCGCCTTCGTGCTCTGCTACGGCGTGATCCTCAGCATGTACGGCGGCGGCTTCGCGACGGTGCCCGCCTACCTGCGCGACATCTTCGGCCTGCAATACGTGGGCGCCATCCACGGCCGCCTGCTCACCGCCTGGTCGGTCGCCGGCGTGCTCGGCCCGCAACTGGTGAACTACCTGCGCGCCTGGCAGATCGGCAACGGCGTGCCAAAGGCCGAGGCCTACACCGTCACCATGTACGTCATGGCCGCCCTCCTGCTCTGCGGCCTGGTCTGCAACCTCCTGGTCCGCCCGCTGCGCGAGACCGACAGCGACGCGGCCCCCGACCTCGCGCTCGGAGCCAGGTCATGAGCGGCGCGAAGGTGGCGCTCACCTGGGCGATCGCCGGCCTGCCCCTCGCCTGGGGCGTCTGGCACACCGTCCAGAACGCCCTGAAGCTGTTCCACTAGAGAGCAGGGTCGAGGCTCCGCCAAAGCCGGACCTCTGGACCCCATCCCCCAAGTCAAGGGTTTCCAAAGGGCTTGGCCCTTTGGCGGGTCTGGGCGTAGCTGTCCAAAGGTTCCAACGGCCCGCTTGGGCCGTTGGAATGGGCAGCGAAGGGAGAGCCCGGCCTTGCTTCCTCTCCCCCCAACGGAGTCCCCCATGTCCGAAACCCCCGTGCACGACTGGGTCATGCCCCGCCTCCAGGCCCTGGTGGACGACGCCATCGCTGCCGGCTTCGACTCCCTGACCGTGACCGCCGTGATCACCGACATCCT
>CAXSES010000369.1:0-3463 GCA_964236225.1 uncultured Acetobacteraceae bacterium | reverse complement strand
TGTCCCGTTTCCGCGACCGTTTCCTGGAGCGCGTCTTCACCCCCGCCGAACGCGCGAAGACCCTGGGCCGCATTCCCGCGTCGCACGCCGCCACACTGGCAAAACGCTTCGCCGCCAAGGAGGCCTGCGCCAAGGCGCTGGGCACCGGATTCGCCCGCGGCGTGTTCCACTCCGATCTTGGCGTGGAGAACCTGGGGACCGGCCAGCCGGTGATGGTCCTGACCGGCGGCGCGCTCGCGCGCCTGCACGCGATCACGCCGCCCGGCCTGGTGGCGCGCGTGCTGCTCACCATGACCGACGAGCCGCCCTACGCCTTCGCCCAGGTCACCATCGAGGCCAATCCCGGCGATGCGTAGCGGCGCAGGCGTTTGCTCAGAAAGTTGAATCCGCCAAACCCGTTGCCTGAGTTGATGGTCTTCAAAGGCTCCGTGCTTGAGGAAGGAGGCTCCTGGCAGGTCCGGGCATGGCTCGCCAAAGGCCTCGACGACCCTTTCGGGTCATTGATGTGGCAGGTGGAGGGAGAACCCGGCCTTGCTTGCTGCCTTCCTGCCGTGCCCCCCGATCCTTGACTCCCGCAACCCTGCCCGGCTTGATCCGCCCGACCGCGCCGGCCGCCCCTGGCCCGGCGGCACCGATGGGCCTGCGCATGATCTTCCCCCCGCCCGCGAAGCCTGTTCCATGGCGGTGAGCAAGGTGTCGCGCCCCGCTGCCGGCGGCCTGCTCGACAACGCCAAGACCATCCTCTACGCCGTGCTGATCGCCGTCGGCATACGCACCGTCGCGTTCGAGCCGTTCAACATCCCCAGCGGCTCGATGATCCCAACGCTGCTGATCGGCGACTACCTGTTCGTCGCCAAGTACGCCTACGGCTACAGCCATTTCTCCCTGCCGTTCTCGCCGCCTATCTTCGCCGGCCGCATCTTCGGCAGCCTGCCGGCCCGCGGCGACGTCGTCGTCTTCAAGTATCCCGGCGACACCTCCGAGGACTACATCAAGCGCGTCATCGGCCTGCCGGGGGACCACATCCAGATGCGCGGCGGTCAGCTCTACATCAACAACGTCCTCGTGCCCCGCACCTCGGTCGGCGACTACGTGACCAACGAAGGCGGCATCTCGGTGCAGCGCCACGAGTACATGGAGACCCTGCCCAACGGCGTGCGCCACGCGATCCTCAAGGAGACCGAGAACGGCCCGTACGACAACACGCCCGACTTCCTGATCACGCCGGACCACGTCTTCTGCATGGGCGACAACCGCGACAACTCGTCCGACAGTCGCGTGCCGCTGGTGCAGGGCGGCGTCGGCTACGTCCCGGTCGAGAACCTGGTCGGCAAGGCCGAGTTCATGTTCTTCTCCTTCGACAGTCGCGAAGCCTGGTGGCAGGTCTGGGAGTGGCCGCTGGAGATCCGCTGGTCGCGCCTGTTCAAGGGCATCGGGTGAACGACGCCGCCCGGCCCCACGCCAGCCATCCCGTGACGAACGCCGCGCGTCCTCCCGCGACGGACGCCGCCCGCCTCGCCGAGGCGGACGTGGCTCTTGGCCACAGCTTCCGCCGCCCCGACCTGCTGCGAGAGGCGCTGACCCACCGCTCCGCCGCCCACGGCACCGCCTCCGGCCGCATGCGTCCCGGCCAGAAAGGCCAGGGCTCCAACGAGCGCCTCGAGTTCATCGGCGACCGCGTGCTCGGCCTCCTCGTCGCGGAGTGGCTCGCCGAGCGCTTTCCCGACGAGCAGGAGGGGCAGCTCGGCCCCCGCCACGCCCAGCTTGTCTCGCGCCCCGTCCTCGCGCGCATCGCCGACGCCGCCGGCCTGTCGCGCGCCCTCTCGGTCGCCCCCAACGAGGACCGCGCCGGCGTCAAGCGCCTCGCCACCGTGCTCGCCGACACGATGGAGGCGGTGATCGGCGCGATCTTCCTCGACGCCGGCCTCGACGCCGCCCGCATCCTGGTGCGCCGCTGCTGGGCCGACGCCATGACCGCCCAGATCCTGCCCCCCAAGGACCCAAAGACCGCACTGCAGGAATACCTCCTCGGCCGCGGCCGCGCGCTGCCGGTCTACGAGGTCGCCTCGCGCGAGGGCCCGTCGCACAACCCCAGCTTCGTCATCACCGTCACCGCCGCCGGCCAGACCGGCATCGGCACCGCCGGCTCCAAGCGCATCGCCGAACGCGACGCCGCGCTGGACCTGCTGGCCAAGCTCGCGTGAGCGGAGCGGGGCCAGGGAAGCAAGCAAGGCCAGAGCCTCTGCCTCTGGACTCCGCCAAAGGCAGGCCTTTGGAAACCTCTACGAGAAAGCAAGAAGACCGAGGCGTGTCGAAGGCGCAGCCTTCGGAACCCCAGCCTTAAGCGTCGTGGCACGACACCCCATGTCATGCCTCCGACCTTAAACGAAGGCAGGTCTGGGGGCGCTGCCCCCAGCGGGTCGCCGCTTGCAAGACGTGGGGCAGAGCCCTGGCCTTCCTTTGTATCGAAACAGGATCTCCGATGACCACACGCTGCGGCTTCGCCGCGATCGTCGGCGCCCCGAACGCCGGCAAGTCCACGCTGCTCAACCGCCTGGTCGGCGCCAAGCTCTCCATCGTCAGCCCCAAGGCGCAGACCACGCGCTTCCGCGTGCTCGGGGTGATGATGCGCGAGGTGGCCGAGACTCGCGCGCAGATCCTGCTCGTCGACACCCCCGGCATCTTCAAGCCTCGCCGCAAGCTCGACCGCGCGATGGTCAAGGCGGCCTGGACCGGGGCAGAGGACGCCGACCTCACCCTGCTGCTGGTCGACGCCAAGCACGGCAACACCGAGGCCGTCCGCGGCATCGTCGGCCGGCTGAAGGAGGCCCGACGCCGCGCCTGGCTGGTGCTCAACAAGACCGACCTGGTCGAGCCGGCTGGCCTGCTCCCGCTGATCGACGCTCTCTCGCAGCTCGCCAGCTTCGAGGAGATCTTCATGGTCAGCGCCAACACCGGGGACGGCCTGGACCGGCTGATGGACACGCTCGCCCTCGCCCTGCCGGAAGGCCCCTACCTCTATCCCGAGGACGACCTCACCGATCTGCCCGATCGCCTGCTCGCCGCCGAGGTGGTGCGCGAGCAGATCTTCCTCCAGACCCACGAGGAGGTTCCCTACGGCGCCACCGTGGAGACCGAGAGCTTCAAGGAGAAGCCCGACGGCTCGGTGCGCATCGAGGCCACGATCTACGTCGGCCGCGCCAGCCACAAGGGCATCCTGATCGGCGCCCGCGGCGCACGCATCAAGACGCTGGGCGCCCGCGCCCGCGAGCACCTCGGCGCGCTGCTGGAGCGGCCCGTGCACCTGTTCCTCAACGTCAAGGAACGCGCGGGATGGGACGAGGAACGCGCCCGGCTCCGCGCGATTGGGCTCGACGACCCGGGCTGAGGCGCAGGCAGGAAGCAGGGCTGGGCTCTCCCTCCGCCTGCCCTTCCAACGGCCCAAGAGGGCCGTCGGAACCTT
>CAXSES010000368.1:0-3477 GCA_964236225.1 uncultured Acetobacteraceae bacterium | reverse complement strand
GCCTCAGTCGCCGGTGGCCTTGATCACCCTCTCGATCTCGGCCTGCACCAGCCGCTCGACGAGGGCCGGCAGGTTGGCGTCGAGCCACTCCTTGAGGACCGGGCGCATCTCGTCGCGCACCATGTCCTCGAGCGTCGGGCCGCCGCGGTGGATGGCGGTGCCCCGGCCCGTGTTCAGCGTGCGGACCAGGTGGCCGACCGAGGAGGCGGCCGCCGCGTAGGTGGCGGGCTCGACCAGGGCGCCCTGGTCGAGCGCGAAGCCGGGATGCTCGACGCCGGGCGTCGCCATGTCCTGCGCGGGCGGGGCGGGGATCGACGCCGGCCCGGGCGGCAACCCGGCTTCGGGCTCGTGCACCATCATCGAGGGGTCCAGCACCAGCACATCGGGGTTGGGTCCGTCATGGGGTTGGAAGGCAGCTTCATCGGACGCCTCGTCTTCGCTGAGGATGCGGCGAATGGAGGCGAGGATGTCGTCCATCGACGGGTCCGCGTCGCCACCGCCCTGGACCGGCCCCGGAGGGTTGTGCGGCGCATCGCCCACCTCAGCGCGCCGGCTGGCTGGTGGCGTAGTCGCCCGTGCCCCAGGCGCGGTCGCGCACGGCGTTGTAGTAGGCGGTGTCGTCGTAGAGCGGCACGTTGAGGCCCAGGTCGCGCGCCGTGAGCCGGCCGATCGCCGAGGCGACGCCGTAGGACGCGGTGACGACGCTCGACAGGTTCTGCACGAGCGTGGTCTGCGAGTTCAGCAGCGTCTGCTGCGCGTTGAGCACGTCCAGAGTGGTGCGGCTGCCGACGATCGCCTCGCGCTCCACGCCGTTCAGCGCGATGCGGTTGGCCTTGATCTGGGCGCGCGTGCTCTCGATGGTGGACCTCGCGGCGACATAGGTCTCGTAGGCCTGCGTCGCCTGCTGCAGGGCCTGTCGCTTGGCGTCGTCGACCGCGCGCCGCGACGCCTGGGCGGTCTGGCGGGCCTGGCGCACTGCGGCGTACTCGGAGCCGCCCTGGTAGATCGGCAGCGACCCGTTCAGCGTGATCTGCGCGCCGATGTCGGTGGTGTTGGTGATCGCCTGGTTGTTCTGCTGGAACGCGCTGGCCTGGGCGCTGACCTGCGGCATCAGGGCGGCGAAGGCGACGTCCACGGCGTCCTTGGAGGCGGCCTCGTTGAACTGCGCCTGCAGCACCGAGGGGTTGTTGGATACCGCCAGGTTGAAGGTCTCCTGCTCGGTCTTCGTGGGCAGCTTGATTGGCTGCGGCTCCGTGAGGTTGTCGGCCGGCAGGCTGCCGATGTAGCGCACGTACGCCGCGCGCGCGGATTGCAGCGTGCCCTCCGCGGTCTCGCGCGTGGCGCTGGCGCCGGACAGGGCGGATTCGGCCTGCGCCACGTCGGTGCGGGTGATCTCGCCGACGCGGAAGCGGTCGTTGGTGGCCTGGAGCTGGCGCTTGAGCACCTGCTCGTTGCTGATGTTGAGCTGAAGCAGGTTGTAGTCCTGGATCACAGTGACGTAGGCGTTGATCACGTTGGCGAACACCGTCTCCTCGGTGGAGAGCAGGTTGGCGCGCTCGGCGAGGACGTTGTTGACCGCCTGGTGCGTGCTCGCCGTGGTCTTGCCGCCGGTGTAGATCGGCTGCACCAGGGTGGCCTGGGCGCTCGCCTCGACGCGGTTGTTGCGCGTGGTCAGGACGCCGCCCGTGGTCACGCCGGTCGGCGCCGCGTAGCTGCCATCCGCGTAGCCGAACGAGCCGGTGAAGGTGACCTGGGGGCGCCAGCCGGCCAGCGCCGTCGGCACGTTCTCGTCGATGGAGCGCAGGTGCGCCCGCTCCTGCAGCAGGGTCGGGTTCGTGGTGTAGGCGTTGGCCAGCGCCTCCTGCAGGGTGTGCGGCACCTGCGGCGCCGTCTGCGCGGCGGCCGGCGGCGCCCAGGGCGTCGCCGCCGCGCACAGCGCGGACAGCAGGGCCGCCCCGCCCAGGGGCCGGCGGCGACGCGCCGCGTCGTTCGGCGGACGCCTCGATGCCGGGGTCCCGCCTTGCGTGTCCGCCTCGTCGCAGCCGCGCGCCATGTGGTCACTCCCCGGTGGCCGCCATCCCATGCCACCCCAGGGAGACATGCCATGAAAACCCGTCCTGCGCCACATGGGACGGTCAGGACGGGGTGGCAGTGATGCCGCGGAGACACGGTGGGCGTGCAGGGCGGCGCGCACGGCCGCCCTGCCTCGCGGCCCAGCACGCCGCCACGCCGCCGTGGCCGGCCCGGGCGATGCGGGGGCGGCCGGAAGCCGATGTGATGACCGGTTCAGCAAGCAAGGCCAGGGGCTCTGCCCCCATCCTTCAAGGCGGGGACCCCGCCAAAGGCTCGCCTTTGGAAACCACGACTTGAAAGATGCCGGTCCAGGGGCGGCTCGCCCCCGCCTTGAAGCAGGGGCGGGTCTGGGCGTAGCCTGCCAAAAGTTCCGACGACCCGCTTGGATCGTTGGAATGGCAGGCGGAGGGAGAGCCCAGCCTTGCTTGCCTGAACGGTCAACGCATAGGGCCGCTGGTATGATGGCGGCTGGAAGCCGACGCGAGGGCGGCTAGAGGCGGAAGGCGGGCGTCGCGGCCAGCCCGGGCAGCAGCGGCGTGGCGCAGTCGAACCTCGGCACGGCGCGAAGGCCGGCGGCGGTGCGCTCCGCGACCACGGCGCGCGTCATCCCGTCGGGCGCCGCGAGGATGGCGACGATGCGGCCCTGCGGCGCGAGCTGCGACGCCAGCGCCGGCGGGATCGCGGTGGCGGCGCCCTCGATCACCACGAGGTCGAACGGCGCGCCGCCTGGCAGGCCCGCGCGCAGGTCGCCCTCGAAGATCCGGATCGCCGGCACCTCGCCTGCGCAGGCGGCCCGCGCGATCGCCAGCAGCGCGGGGTCGTCGTCCAGCAGGCTGACGGCGACGCCGCAGCGCGACAGGATCGCCGACAGGTACCCGGTGCCGCCGCCCACCACCAGGGCGCGCTCGCCGCTGCGCGGCTGCGCGACCTGAAGCAGCCGGGCGGCGACCATCGGCTCCATCATCGCCCGTCCGCGGCCGAGCGGCAGGTTGGCGTCGAGGTAGGCGAGCTGGCGCAGCGCCTCCGGGACGAACGCCTCGCGGGGCAGCAGGCGCATGGCGGAGATGATGCGCGGGTCCGTCACCTTGTTCGGCCTGACCTGCCCGTCGACCATCGTGGCCCGCGCCCGGTCGTAGTCCAGGACGATCGAGCGCGGCGGCGTGGCCGGGGGAGGGGCGAAGAGTGCGGTCATGCGGCGCGCGTCCTGCGGCGGGGTTCGGGACCCGGCTTATACGGGCCGCGCCGCGCCGCGCAAAGCCGCTTGACCGCAGCGGCCCGCGCGCGGATACAGCCGGCCTGCGCGACGCGGCACCCGGTCCGGTGGCAGAGTGGTGATGCAGCGGACTGCAAATCCGCGAATGTGGGTTCGATTCCCGCCCGGACCTCCAATGCGCCCCGCATGAA
>CAXSES010000367.1:0-3509 GCA_964236225.1 uncultured Acetobacteraceae bacterium | reverse complement strand
GCCTCAACCTTGCCTGCCTCGCCGTTCAAGTCACAGCGCCGTCGGCATCAGAGCGCGACCGAAAGCGAGGCGAACACGCTGCGCCCCGGCTGCACGTAGTACAGCGGCGTCTGCTTGGTGCCGGCGTACAGGTCGAACTGGTCGATCTTGCGGCTGTCGAGCAGGTTGTTGAACTGGAGCCGCAGCGCCAGCGGCGGCACGCGTGGCGCGCGCACCGTGTAGGCGATCGAGGCGTCGAGCTCGTTGAACGGGTCGAGGCCCTGCCGCAGGCCGACGTCGCCGTAGCGCGAGCCCACCCACTTGTCGAGCAGCGAGGCGTACAGCGCGCCGCGCGCGTAGATCACGCCGCCCGCCGCGGTGGCCTCCGGCGCGTTCGGCACCGGCTGCCCGGTGGCGCGGTTGCGCGCGACGTTGCCGCTGCCGTTGGCGTACAGGCTCACGCCGCGGCCCACGGCGAGCGTGCCCTCCGCCTCCACGCCGTAGTAGTCCACCGCGCCCTGGTTGAAGTAGATCGTGTTCACGCCGACGTTGCGGCTCGCGATCATGTTCGAGAAGTCGATGTAGTACAGGTCGCCGGAGATCGACAGGCCCGGCGTCTGCCAGCTCGTGCCGACCTGGTAGTTCTGCGTCTGCTGCGGGCTGATGTTGGTCTGGTTCGGGTCGGCGTTCTGGATGTAGTTGAGCTGCGGGGCGAGGAAGCCCTTGGCGTACTGCAGGTACGCCGCCCAGTGCGGGTTGACGAGGTAGTGCACCGTGACCGCCGGCAGCGGCGCGCCGTACGACTTGTCGTAGGACAGCGGCTGCCCGGTGCCGACGTTGACCTGCGCGTCCAGCGTGCGCCGGAAGAAGTCGTACTTCACCCCGGGCGTGATGGTCAGCCCAGGCAGCGGGCGCAGGTCCAGCTCGAGGTACGGCTGCAGCGTCAGCAGGTCCTCGTGGTCGAGGTAGGAGAACGCCGCGAAGCTGTTCGGGCTGAGGATGTTGCCGCGGGTGAGGTCGATGTTGGCCTGGCTGTAGGCGTTGGCCTGGTTCTCCACCCAGCCGCCGACCTTGACGTCGCCGTGGGGGAAGCTGCGCATGACCTGGAACGTGTCGCCCAGCGCCCTGTACTGGTTGTTCTGCGCCGTGCCGGGGATGTCGGCGCGCCCGTAGGAGGTGCCCGGGAACGTCGAGTTCGACACGTCGATCGCGCGCACGCCCTTGAGGTCGTAGCCGTAGGTGTAGATCTTGGTCTCGAACGTCCAGCCCGACGGCAGGGCGGTGCGGATGCCGGCGTAGTCGAAGTCCGAGTGGCTGCGGTTCTTGTTGTACAGGTAGTAGTTCTGCAGCTTCGGGTCGTTGGAGAAGCCGTAGCCTGGCCCGAACTGGGCGATCTGGGCGCGCGAGGCGCCGCGGCTGAAATACTGGTCGGTGGTGTTGTACATCCCCTCCGCGGTCAGCGTGGTGTAGGCGCCGAGCGGCATCACGTACTTGGCGAACAGGTTGGTGCGCGAGGCCGCCGCGTAGCTCAGCGCGCCGTCGCTGGCGGTGTGCTCGCCGTCGACCACCAGGCTGCCGCCGCCCGGCAGCGGCCCGGTGTCCAGCTCGCTGCCGGCCAGGGTGGTGTTGAAGCTGCCGCCCGCGGCGTAAGGCGTGAGCAGCGTGCGCGTCGCCGGCGCCTTGCTGTCGAGCGCGATGGTGCCGCCGAACGTCGCGTCGCCGATCGTGGACGCAGTGCCGGGCCCGCGGTCCACCGCCACCTGCGACAGGTCGCGGTTCATGAAGTAGGACGAGCTATGGTGCGTGTAGTTGTTGGAGTCGCCGAACGGGATGCCGTCGAGCGTGACGTTGTACTGCCCGTCCTGGAAGCCGCGGATGCCGACCTCGCCGGAGAACGCGTTGCCCGGCCCGTTCTGCTCGATCGCCACCACGCTCGGCGAGATCGCGATCACCTGCGCGTAGTCGGATTGCGGCGGGACGTTGTTCTGGATGTACTCGCTGCCGATCACAGAGGTCGGCTGCGTCGCGGACAGCGGCGCGCGCGTCGGCGCCTGCAGGATCGCGTTGTTGTCGGGGTCGGCGTGCGCGTGGACCTCGTCGATCGGGATGACCCCCGGCGCCTCCGCCCAGGCCGGCAGCGCGATCCAGCCCAGGGCGAAGCCCAGACGGGCGCGGGCGGTCCATCCCCGGGTGGCGGCGGGCGGCACTGGAGTCTGACGGGAAGCTGACATGGGCAGGGTGATATCCGTGATGCCGAAGCCCCGGGATGATCGTTCTGTGACGCGCCACGCGCCGCCGCGCGCGGCGGGACACGCCCCCTGGCGCGACGCAAGGCAGCGTGCTTCCTGTGGCGCATGACCAGGCCGACGACGCCCCGCGCAGCAGCAGGCCCCACCCCATGACCGCGCGCGCCATGACCGCGCGCCCTGTGATCGCGCGCGCCATGACCGAGTGCCCTGTGATCGCGCAGCCGTGACGCCGGACACGCTGTCCGCGGCCGCCACCGCCGGCGCCGCGTCGCTGGTGGAGTTCGTCGAGGCGCTCACCGTGGTGCTCGCGGTGGCCGCCACGCGCGGCCCGCGCTCGGCGGCGGCGGGCGTGCTCGCCGCGCTGGCCCTCCTGGCGGGGCTGGTGGCGCTGCTCGGCCCCGTGCTGCGCCACGTGGCGGTGGCGCCCGCGCAGGTGGTGTTCGGCACGCTGTTCGTGCTGTTCGGCACGCGCTGGCTGCGCAAGGCGACCCGGCGCGCGGCCGGCGTGATCCCGCTCCGCGACGAGGCCGCCGCGTTCCGACGCCACCGCGACCGCGTTGCCGCGATCGGCGCCCCGGCCGGGCGCTGGGACGGCGCTGGGATGGCGGTGGCCTTCCAGGCCACCGCGATCGAGGGCCTGGAGGTGGTGTTCATCGTGGTGGCGATCGGCAGCGGCGGCTCCGGGCTGCTCGCGCCCGCGGTGCTCGGCGCCGCGGCGGCGCTCTGCCTGGTGGCCACCCTCGGCGTGGCGCTCTACCGCCCGATCACCCGGGTGCCGGAGAACACGCTCAAGCGTTTCGTGGGCGCGATGCTCGCCGGGCTCGGCACGTTCTGGGTGGGGGAGGGCGCAGGCCTGCGCTGGCCCGGCGAGGATGTGTGGATCGTGCTGCTCGGCCTGGGGTTCCTGCTCCTGTCCGCCGTGCTGGCGGCCCGGCTCCGCCGCGCGGGCCGGGCGCCCGCCCGGTGAGCCCTCGTCCAGTGAACCCTGACCCCGTGAACCTGCTGCGCCGCGGCCTCGCGGAGCTGTGGAGCCTGTTCGTCGACGACGCCCGGATCGCCGCGCTGATCGTCGGCTGGATCGCCGTCGCCTGCGCGGTGATGCGGCGGCTCCCGCCCACGCCCTGGTCGGGGCCCGTCCTGTTCGCAGGCCTGGCCGCTATCGTCGCCTACGGCGTCCGCCCCGGCCGGCGTTGAACCGGGGGCGCAGGCGCTTTCCGCCGAGCCCGTGATCCCCCTCAACGACCCCAGGTGTTCACCTGTCAGGAAGCAAGGCTGGGCGCT
>CAXSES010000366.1:0-3525 GCA_964236225.1 uncultured Acetobacteraceae bacterium | reverse complement strand
GGGCCAGCCGGCTGGATGCGAGAGTGGCGGAACGGTAGACGCACGCGACTCAAAATCGTGCGCCGCAAGGCATGGGGGTTCGAGTCCCCCCTCTCGCACCAGGCCTTCCGCTCGGGCGTCCAGCCTCCGACTTGCAGGGCAAGTCGGCCAGGTGGTAGCCGCCGTCATGGCGGTTGTTTTCCAGCAGTAAAATACCATCTGGAGTTGTGCGACGATCCACGCCTTGCGGCCCTCGTCGAGTCCAGGCGAGGCGGGGAGCACGATGGCGGCCATCACACGCGACGTCGTTCCGGCTGCCGGCACTGGGCTGTTCCGGCGGGCCGGGCTGTTCATGCGGCTGATGATCCTGGTCGCCGCCGTAAGCCTGCCCAGCTTCGCTGTGACCGCCCTGCTGGTGCTGGACCTGCGCGAGGAACGGCGCAGCCATCTGGGCACGGACGCGCTGCACGAGGCCAGGCTGGTCAGCAGCACCGTGGGCGCCACCACGGAGGCGGCGCGGCAGGTGATGCTAAGCGTCGCGTCGAGCCGCGCCGCCAGGGCGCTCGACCCGGCCTGCGCCGGCCAGATCACGCTGCTGCGCCGCGCGCTGCCGGCCTACGCGTTCATCACCATCCTCGGCGGCGACCTGCGGCCGGCGTGCAGCTCCGGGCCGGCCGTGGCGCCGTCGGACGCGGTGCTGCACACGGCGCGGCTGGTGCTGGGCGGGGGCGGCTTCGTGGTGGACCGCTACGGCGTTGGCGCGGAGAGTTCCGGACCGTTCCTGGGCGTCGGGCTGCCGGTGCAGGACATGGACGGGCGGGTTGTGGGCGTGGTGGTCGCCGGGCTGTCGCTGGAGGAGATGACGCGCACCCTGGAGGCCATGCTCACGCTGGCGGGCCGGGGAATCGTGCTGGCGGATCGCGAGGGCACGGTGCTGGCGCGGGTGCCGCGACGCGACGGCACGGTGGGCCAGCCGTTCCGGCCGCAGACGCGCTTCCTGCTCGGCGAGCGTCAGCCGGGCGCCGCCGCGATCCAGGGGGTGGACGGCCAGCCGCGGATGCTGGGCTTCGTGCCGCCGGACGCGGCGGGCAACGGCCTGTATGTCGCGGTCGGGCTGTCGATGGAGCGCGCGGACGCCGACCTGATCAGCGCCACGCGACGCGGCCTGGTGTTCGCCGTGGGCGCGGCGGTGCTGTCGCTGGGGGCTGCGATCGTGTTCGGGCAGAGCTACGTGCGCCGGCCCACGGCGCAGCTGCTCGCGGCGGCGGTGGCCTGGCGGGGCGGCGACCTGGGCGCGCGCGCGGTGCTGCGCGAGGACCCGCGCACCGAGTTCGGCAGCCTGGCGGCGGCGTTCAACGACATGGCGGAGGCACTGGGGCGGCAGCGCGGCCAGCTTCAGGAGCTGAACGAGTCGCTGGAGGTGCGGGTGGACGAGCGCACCCGGGCGCTGTCGGCCAGCCACAACCGGCTGCAGGTGCAGAGCGCAGAGCGCGAGCTGTCGGAGAGCAGGCTGCGCCAGGCGCAGAAGCTGCAGGCGGTGGGCGAGCTGGCGGGCGGGCTGGCGCACGACTTCAACAACCTGCTCGGCGTGGTGATCGGCAGCCTCGACCTGCTGCGCCGCCGCGTGCCAGCCGGGGAGGCGGGGCAGCAGCAGCTCATCGGCGGCGCGATCGCCGCGGCGGAGCGGGGTGCGCGGCTGACCGCGCAGCTCATCGGGTTCTCGCGCAGCCAGCGCCTGCTGCCGCAATGCTGCGACCTCAACGCCACGGTGACGGCGATGCGGCCGATGCTGGCCACCACGCTCGGGCCGGGGATCGGCCTGGTGCTGCGGCTCGATCCGGCGCTGCCGTCGGCGATGGTCGATCCCCATCAGCTCGACGCCGCGATCCTGAACCTGGCGCTCAACGCGCGCGAGGCGATGCCGCATGGCGGGACGCTGACGGTGGCGACCGGGGCCGTGGTGCCGGAGGAGTGCGCGGTGCCCGGCGGGGAGAGGCTGGTGGCGATGAGCGTGGCCGACACAGGGCTGGGCATCGCCGCCGACATCCTGCCGCGGGTGTTCGAGCCGTTCTTCACCACCAAGGGGCCGGGTCGAGGGTCGGGGCTGGGGCTGTCGCAGGTGCACGGCCTGGCACAGCAATCCGGCGGCGACCTGCGCATCGCGAGCGAGCCGGCAAAGGGCACCCGCGTCACCCTGCTGCTGCCGCGCGCGAGCGCCACGCAGGCGCCCGCGGAGGCGGCGGCGGCGCAGCGCATCCTGGTGGTGGACGACGAGGCGGACGTGCGCACGCTGACGGCGGAGATGCTGGAGGAGGATGGTCACGACGTGCTCGTGGCGGCGGGCGCGGAGGAGGCGCTGCGGCTGCTGGAGGAGCAGCCGGTGGACCTGCTGCTGGCGGACTACATCATGCCGGGGATGAACGGGGTGGAGCTGCTGCGCCGGGCCGCGCAGGTGCAGCCGGGGCTGCGGGTGATGCTGGTCACCGGCTACGCGGAGCTGGGCGGGGCGGGGGGGATGGCCGGGCTGCGCACCGAGCAGGTGCTGCGCAAGCCGTTCCGGTCGAGCGACCTGCTGCGGCGCGTGGACCAGGTGCTGGCGGGCACCCTGGGGTGAGGCCGGGGAGAAGCAGGCAAGGTTGAGGCCCCACCTTCAGGCATGGGCCTCAAACTCCGCCAAAGGCTCGCCTTTGGAATCCCCTTCTTAAGTCAAGCCGGTCCAGGGGCGGCTCGCCCCCCGCCTTGAAGCAGGGGCGGGTCTGGGCGTGGCTGGCCAAAGGTTCCGATGGCCTGCTTGGGCCATTGGAATGGCCAGAGGAGGGAGAGCCAAGGCTTGCTTGCCTGGAGGCCGTCCAGGCGCAGGCGGCGATGACGCAGGCCAGCGGCACGACCGGCACCAGGTAGCGCGGCTCGATGTGGACCGGGGCGTAGAGCCCGACGAAGCCCGCGCACACCAGCCACAGGCCGCGCAGGCGCCACAGCGTGTCGGGCGGAAAGCCCGGCCGCCCCGGGGCCGGCGCCGGACCTGCTGCGGCGCGGCGGGCAGGCCACCACGCGGCGGGAAGCCAGGGCGCCAGGATCGCGGCGAGGGCGACCAGGGTGCCGAGGAGCCGGGTCAGCACGTCGGCGGCGATGCAGAGCGCGGCGGCGATCCGGGCGCTGGTCAAGGGGGCGTGGCGCAGGGCGGACCACTCGACGTTGAGGCGGTCGAAGGCGGGGCGCGGCCAGCCGGCGTAGACCATCAGCGCGCCGACGGTGTCGACGGGCTGGAACGGCAGGGCGAGGAACTCGTGGCGCAGGTTGGAGATCGTGGCGAGCAGCATGGCGCCGGGATGGCGCAGCCAGGCGCGGCGGTAGAGTCGGCCGGCGGCACGGGCCATGGCGGGGGCGTCGAGGCCGGCGGCGAAGAGCTGGCGGTGGAGGTCGTCGATGCGGCCGTATTCGCCTGCGCCGACGGTGGCACGGGCGGCGACGTCGAAGGTGGCGTCGTCGGCGTCGTTCTGGGTGCGCAGGGTCGGGACGGGCAGGTCGGGGGCGAGCAGGTCGGGG
>CAXSES010000365.1:0-3530 GCA_964236225.1 uncultured Acetobacteraceae bacterium | reverse complement strand
GCCCAGACCCGCCCCCTGCTTCAAGGCGGGGGCGAGCCGCCCCTGGACCCGGCTTTACTTAAGGGAAGGCGGTCCAGGGGACCTTCCCCTGGCGGAGTTTGAGGCCCAGTGCCTGGAGGGGGGCCTCAACCTTGCCTGCCTTCCCGCGGCCAGCGTCGGTGCAGCCACAGCCACGACCCCGGGTCCGCCCGTATCCAGCGCTCCAGCACCGCGTTCACCGCCAGGGTGAGCGCATGCACGTCGGCGTCCCGCTCGCCGGTGCGCGCCACGGCGAGCGGCGCCTCGCACACCAGGCGGAACCGCGCCGGCCCGAGCCGGTCCACCCGGATCGGCACCACCGCGGCGCCGAAGCGCAGCGCGAACTGCGCGAGGCCGGGCGCGGTCATCGCCATCCGCCCCAGGAACGGCACGGCGATGCCGTCGTTCATCTTCTGGTCGACCATCAGGCCGAGCGAGCCGCCGCCCCGCAGGTGCGCCAGCGCGACCCGCGCGCCGTGGCGGCCCTTGGCGAACATCGAGACGCCCGGGCCGAGCGCCCTCAGCCGCATGGCCTGGATGACGGCGTCGACCGGGGCGTTGGAGGCGGCGCGGTAGAATCCGGACACCGGCAGGCCGAGCCGCGCCGCGATCGGCAGCACCATCTCCCAGTTGCCGAAATGCCCGGAGAAGAACAGCGCCTGCGTCCCCGCCCGCCGCAGGCCGTCGAGGTGCTCCTCGCCCTCCAGCTCCCAGCCCGGCCCGGACGGGGTGCGCGCCAGGCTGGCGAGGTGAGGCAGCTCCGCGCAGGTGCGGCCGAGATTGTCCCACACGGCGCGGATCACCGCGGCGCGTTCCTCGGAGTCGAGGGTGGGCAGTGCCTGCCGCAGGTTCGCGTCCGCCACCCGGGAGGCGGACAGCAGCGGCCCGACGGCGCGCGCGGCCCGGCCTCCCAGGTCGGAGGACCTGGTCGGCCCCAGCCATCCCAGGACGCGCCCCAGGCCTCGCAAGGCGGCGGCCTCGCAGTGCTGGGCGGCATCGCGGACGGGACGGAACCGGGACGACGGCATCCGGCACGCTTACGCACCGGGCTGGCAGGGCGTCAAACACCCGTGTCGCGGGCGACGGCGCCGCGGGCGACCATGGTTCCTGCCGCCTTCAGTCCCCGGCCCCGCGGGCGGGACTCGTCGCCGGGCGGGCCGGAACGCCCGCCCGCCAGGGATGCCGGCCGGAGGAGCGTGCATACGAAGCAGGAACGATTGGTTGAGGCAGCGACTCTCGCCCAGCCTCGCCCACGCCGGCTTTCGTTGGATTTCGGAGATTTTGCTCGCACCAGAACGTGAACGAATGGTTAATGCACGGTCGCCGCCCGGCGGCCCGGGCGAGCCACTGCCCGCGCCCCGCGCCCTGCCGCCCTGCCGCCGCCGGGGTCTGGCCTCGTGCGCCGGCCTGCTGTCCTCGCCGGGGGTTGTCGATCCTGACCGCGCTGTTGCTGCCGGCCGTGCCCGGCCTCGCCGGCGACGGCGGGACCGCCTGGTTCGAGGGCCTGCCGCTGGTCGGCGTTCCCGTCCCGCTGGCGCTGGGATTCCTGCTCGCGGGCGCGTAGAACGCCCGGGCGGGCACGCGGACCTGCCGTGCGCCGCGCGACCCGGCCGACTCCCGGGCGGGCGCTGACCATCCTTCCTTGGAGCGAACCGGCAGAGATGTGGCGTCAATCCCTGGCCTGGTCCCCCACCATCGCCCTGTCATGGCTGTGGGGACTCGGCTTCTTCTACACGATGCACGTGACCTACCTTTACGGCTGGCCGGGGTTCCTCGCCTTCGCCCTGCCCAACGCCTGCGGCCTCGCGCTGTTCGGCTGCGCCCTGCAATGGTTCGGCCCCGGCTCCGGCACGACCAGCTCCGGCGCGACAGGCTCCGGCGCGACCGAGTGGCTCCAGGCCCGCTTCGACCGCGTCGCCGCGCGCTACGCCGGCGTGCTGATGATCTACCAGGTCATGGCGGTCGGCCTCACCCTGTTCGCCTTCGCGGCCGACTACCTGGCGCCGCTCGCCGGCGGCATCGCCCTGCCGGTGGCGCTGCTGCTCGCCGTGGTCGCCGCGGCCGTCGGCCACATCGTACGGGTGCAGGATTTCCGCGCCGTGCACGCCGCCATGCTGGCGCTCGGCCTCGCGCTCGCCGGCGCCGCCTACGGGCTGCTGCCAGCGACCGGCCCGGCCCACGCCGCCGGCCCGCTCGATGCGCGCGCCTACGGCCTTATGCTCCCCGCCCTGGTCGGCTTCCTGCTCGGCCCCTGGCTCGACCTCCAGCAGTGGCACCGCGCCCTGCGCATGCGGCAGGAGAACGTCTCCATCGCCCGCGCCTACGCCGCCGGCGGCGCGCTGTTCTTCGCCCTGATCGCGCTCAACGCCGCCTTCGCCACCACCCTGCCGGCCGGTGCCGCGACCGTCGGCGACCCCGGCGGCGGCGCCGAGGCCTCCTCCTCGCTGGCCCGCACCCTGGCCGCCGCCGGCCCCGCCGGCCGCCCCGCCGCCTGGCTGTTCGGCGCCTGGGCCGCGATCGCCGTCGCCTCCACCGTGGACAGCGCCTACGCGGCCACACGCTGGTTCCTCGACGCCACTGTCCGGCGCAGCAAGAGCCCGGTGCTGGCCCTGGTGCCCGCCTCCCTGGTGCAGAGCCCGCTGTGGATGCTGCTCGCGGCCCTCGCCCTGTCCGGCGCGGCGCTGGCCGCCGGCGCGCCGCTGCTGGCGCTGATCGCCCCGTTCGCCAGCTTCTTCGTGGGCTACGCCGTCTGCCTGCTGCTCCAGGTCACGGGCCGCTCCCGCCCGCACGACGCCATGCTGTGCTTCCTGCTCGGCATCGCGGCCACCGCCTGCTTCGCGATCGGCGACCACGCGGGCCTGGCGCCGCTCACCGCCGTCGCTCCCCTGCTGCCCCTGCTCGCCGCCGTGCCGCTGCTCGCCGCCCGCGCGCCCGCCCAGGCCAACGCCGAGACGCCCGAGGAGGCGCCCCGCCTCCAGCCGGCCGCGTCGCCCGAGCCGGCGCGTGCCGGCGGGCCCTCGATGGGCTGGTTCGACGGCCACTGGTTCCAGTACGACGTGATTCCGACCTACGACGACACCAACTCCGTCGGCAACATCTACTTCGCCAACTACGTTCGCTGGGTCGGCAAGACGCGCGAGCTGTTCTTCGCTCGCTGCGTGCCGAACTTCGACCTCAAGACCACCAGCTTCTTCATCCTGACCGCGGAGTTCGCCCACAAGTTCCTGCGCGAGACCCGCGAGTTCGAGGCCATCCTGGTCCGCATCCGCGTCGGCAAGAACAACCGCAAGTTCGTGACCCTCGAGCACGAGATACGCGGCAAGGACGGCCTCCTGCTCGGCCGCGGCAGCCAGCTCCTCATGTTCATTGACAGCTCGAGCCACCAGATGATCGACGTGCCCGCAGACATGCTGCGCGGCTTCCTGCCCTACCTGGCGCAGGTGCCGGCCGGCACCTGAGGCAGCAAGGTCAGGGTTCTGCCCCAATTCCTGGAAGCGGGGACCCGCCAGGGA
>CAXSES010000364.1:0-3533 GCA_964236225.1 uncultured Acetobacteraceae bacterium | reverse complement strand
CCCTGGCGGGTCTGGGCGGAGCCTGCCAAAGGTTCCGACGACCCTCTTGGGTCGTTGGAAGGGCAGGCGGAGGGAGAGCCCAGCCTTGCCTGCCTGCCCGCTCCCGCCAGGCCCCATGGATCAGCCAGCCCGGCCGCCGGCATCAGGACGCGGCGAGCACGGCCCGCACCGTCCCGAACCCGCGCCGGTGGTGCGCGGTCGCCCCGAGGCGCCGCAGCGCCGCGCGGTGCAGGCTGGTCCCGTAGCCCGCGTTGCTGGCCCAGCCGTACTCCGGGAAGCGCACATCCAGCCTGGCCATCGCCCGGTCGCGGACCACCTTGGCCACCACCGAGGCCGCCGCGATCGACAGGCAGAGCGCGTCGCCGCCCACCACGCAGCGCACCGGGCACGCCAGCGCCGGCGGGCGGTTGCCGTCCACCAGGGCGAAATCCGGGGCGACCGGCAGACGCAGCACCGCGCGCCGCATCGCCAGCAGGCTGGCGCCCAGTATGTTGATCCGCCCGATCTCGGCCACCGACGCCGCGCCCACCCCGATCTCGGCCAGCCCCGACGCCAGCAGCGCCTCGCACGCCGCCTCCCGCGCCGCCGGCGACAGCTTCTTCGAGTCGTCGATCAGGCCCGCGAGGCTGTCGGGCACGCCACGCGGGAACACCACGGCCGCCGCGACCACGGGGCCGGCCAGGGGGCCGCGGCCCACCTCGTCGAGGCCGGCGACACGGCCGCAGTGCTGCGATTCCAGGGTGAGATCGGGCATGGCCGGCGGTAGCAGCCAGCAGAGGCAACAGGCAAGGCCGGGCTTTCCGCTGCCATCCCCACGACCCGAGCGGGTCGTCGGAACCTTTTGCAGCTCCGCCCGGACCCGCCGAAAGCGCCTCCCTCAAGCATGAGGGCCTCCGTGGTCGCTTCAGCTCACGCACGTCCGCAACCCCCGCGAAATTCCTCCTTACGTCGTGGTTCCCAAAGGCGAGCCTTTGGCGGAGTTTGAGGCAGAGCCTCAACCTTGCTTCCTTGCCTGTGGAGCCCCGCCCATGACCCTCGCGCTCACCATGGGCGACCCCGCCGGCATCGGCGGCGAGATCGCCGTCGCCGCCTGGCGCGCCGGCGCGCCCCGCTTCGTGGCACTGGCCGACCCCGGCTGGCTGGCCGCCCACGGCGCCCCCGTCCGCGTCGTCGCCCACCCGGGCGAGGCCGCCTTCGTCACGGACGCAATCGCCGTGATCCCCGTCCTCCTCGCCGCCCCCGCGCGCCCCGGCCACCCCGACCCCGCCAACGCCGCCGCCACCATCGCCAGCATCGAGCGCGCCGTCCGCCTCGCGCAGTCCGGCGGCGTCACGGCCGTCGTCACCAGCCCGATCGCCAAGTCCGTGCTGCAGCGCGCCGGCTTCGCGCACCCCGGCCACACCGAGTTCCTGGCCGAGCTGACCGGCGTTCCCGGACAGCAGGTGATGATGCTCGCCTGCCCGGAGCTGCGCGTGGTGCCGGTGACCATCCACGTCTCGCTGCGCCGCGCGCTGGACACGCTCGATGCCGCGGCCATCGTGGGGACCGCGCGCACCACTGCCCGCGCCCTGCGCCGCGACTTCGGCATCGCCGGCCCGCGCCTCGCCGTGGCCGGGCTCAACCCCCACGCCGGCGAGGACGGCACCATGGGCACGGAGGAGCGCACGCTCATCCAGCCCGCGATCGACGTCCTGCGCGCGGAGGGCCTCTCTGTCTCCGGCCCGTGGCCGCCCGACACCATGTTCACGCCGCGCGCGCGGGCCACCTACGACGTGGCGATCTGCATGTACCACGACCAGGCGCTGATCCCGCTCAAGACCGTGGACATGGCCGGCGGCGTCAACGTCACGCTCGGCCTGCCGATCGTGCGCACCTCGCCCGACCACGGCACCGCGTTCGACATCGCGGGCCGCGGCGTCGCGGACCCGGCCAGCCTGATCGCCGCCCTGCGCATGGCCGGGGGGATCGCCGCCCACCGCGCCGCGGGCCTGCGGGAGCCGTCCGCCTGAAGCAAGCGCTGGGCTCCGCCCAGACCCGCCAGGGGGGAGCCCCCCTGGACCCGGCGCAACTCAAGGGAAGGCGGTCCAGGGGGCCTCCCCCTGGCGGAGTTTGAGGCGGAGCCTCAACCTTGCTTTCTTGGCGGCGTCTTCGTCCTGGCGCGACCCGGGCCGCGTTTCGTGCCATCCCTGCGCCGACCCGACCCTAGGACCGACCCATGAAGCCCCTGCGCCTCGGCGTGAACATCGACCACGTCGCCACCGTCCGCAACGCCCGCGGCGGCCTCCACCCCGACCCCCTCGACGTGGCTCGCGCCGCCGTGGAGGCCGGCGCCGACGGCATCACCCTGCACCTGCGCGAGGACCGCAGGCACATCCGCGACGCCGACCTCGCCCGCATCCGCGACGCCATCGCCGCGCCGATCAACCTGGAGCTGGCGGCGACGGAGGAGATGGCGCGGATCGCGCTGGCCACCCGCCCCAACGCCTGCTGCATCGTCCCCGAGCGCCGCGCCGAAGTCACCACGGAGGGCGGCCTCGACGCCGCCGGCCAGCAGTCGGGCCTGCGCCCGATCGTGGCCGCGCTGTCCGCCGCAGGCATCCGCGTCTCCCTGTTCATCGACCCAGACGAGGCCCAGCTCCGCGCGGCACTCTCCCTCGGCGCAGACATCGTGGAGCTGCACACCGGCGCCTACGCGAACGGCCGCGGCGGCGAGCTGGACCGCCTCGCCGCAGCCGCCGCCCTCGCCGCCGAACTGGGCCTGGAGTGCCACGCCGGGCACGGCCTGACCTACGACAACGTCGGCCCGGTCGCCGCCCTGCCGCAGGTCGTGGAGCTGAACATCGGCCACTTCCTGATCGGCCAGGCGATCCTGGACGGCCTGCCCAACGCCATCCGACGCATGCGCCAGCTCATGGACGAGGCGCGGCACTGACAGGAGCGGCCTGAAGGCAGGCAAGGCCGGGCTCTGCCCGGACCCGCAAAGGGCCTCGGCCCTTTGATCCCATTTACTCAAGCAAGACCGACGGCCTTTAGTCCGCCGCCGTCGCCGGCCCCAGCGGCCGCCACAGCCCCTCGACGAACCCGCGGCGGTCCAGCGTCCACGCCGCCCCGCCCCGCACCGCCTTCGGTCCGTCGCAGCTCCAGCGCCACAGCGTATCGCGCCCCGCCACCGCCTGCGGCACGCCCGCGCCGGGATGCGCCCCGCACCACTCCTCGACCTCGGGCAGCTCCGTGCGCCGGTCCATCTGGCCGCACGGCACGTTGGCGCCGAAGAAGCAGCCCAGCACCCGCCCGCCGTCGCAGCGCCAGATCACCGCGCGCTCGCCCATCTCCGGGGGCAGCGTGAGCCCGAACGCCTGCTGCGCCGAGCCCACCATGTCGTGCGGCAGCGGATGGCTGCTGTCGTCGGTGTCGACCCGCGCGCAGTACGCCGCCGGCAAGCCGCCCGCCGCACCATCCTCGGCCCGCGCCGCGCCCGCCCCCGCAGCCACCAGCAGCGCCGCCCCCAGACACGCCACAGATAGACACGCCAC
>CAXSES010000363.1:0-3533 GCA_964236225.1 uncultured Acetobacteraceae bacterium | reverse complement strand
TAAGAAAGCGCCGGTCCAGGGGCGGCTCGCCCCTGGCGGGTCTGGGCGGAGCCCAGCCTTGCTTACGCTTCCTCCCCCAGGTGCCGCCCGAACGCCGCCCGCAGCCGCTCCCCTTCCGCCCCGCGCCCGTGCCTGCGGATCGCCGCGACGTCGTCCCCGTCCACTGCCAGCGTGTGCGACGTCCTGTTCACCCTGTCCGCCAGGTTGAGCAGCAGCGTCCCCGCCCCGCCCCTCGCCCCTGGCGCCGCCAGCGCCGCCAGCTCCGCCGCGTCGAGCCGCCACCGCCGCGTGTTCGCCACCGCCTCGCCCACCCGCCCCGCCGCCGCCGCGAGGTAGCCAGGGTCGATCTCGATCCCCACGCCCCGCCCTCCCGCCCGCTCCGCCGCCACCAGCGTCGTCCCCGTGCCCATGAACGGGTCGAGCACCACCGCGTCCTCCCGCCCGTGCAGGAACACGCACCACAGCGGCAGCTCCACCGGGAACGTCGCCGGGTGCGAGAACCGCCTCGCCCGGCTCTGCACCGTCGCGTAGGGGATGAACCAGGTGTCGCCCCGGCAGCGCAGGTCGCGCGCGTGGCCGCGCCTGATGATGTTGGACTTGTCCTTGAACGGCACCCCGATCGAGAGCCGGTCCAGCCTGACGTCGCCGCGCCGCGTGAAGTGGAACACCGGCTCGTGCGCCTGGTGCAGGAAGCGCTGCCCCGCCACCGGCTTGAAGTGCCCCACCCCGTCGCCGCCCACCGCCACCGACTTCACCCACGCGATGTGGTTCTGCAGCACGAACGTTTCGCGCAGCGCCAGCGCCACCTCGAACGGCAGCCACGGCGCCCGGCTCGACCCAGCGAGGTTGAGGAACACCGACCCGTCCCTGCGCAGCACCCGCGCCAGCGCCGCGCCCACCGCCGCGATCCAGGCCACGTACTCCGCGGCCTCGCGGCTGTCGCGATACGTCGCGTAGGCGACGTCGAGGTTGTACGGCGGCGACGTCACCACCACGTCCACCGACTCCTCCGCCATCCCTGACAGGACCGCCAGGCAGTCGCCTTGGTGCAGTACGTGCCGCCCGATCTCGTGCATCCGCGCTCCCCTCGCGGCGCAGCGTACCGTGGGGCGCGGGAGAGTACCAGGGGCGAGCCGCTACCTACGAGCCCTGGTGATGCTCGTCAGGCAAGCAAGGCCAGGGGCTCTGCCCCCCTGCCTGGAAGCGGGGACCCCGCCAAAGGCTCGCCTTTGGAAACCACGACTTAAGTGAAGCCGGTCCAGGGGGGCTCCCCCTGGCGGGTCCAGGGCAGAGCCCTGGCCTTGCCTGCCTGACCGTACCAGCCGCCACCAAGGCAGGGCCCCTACAGCTCGCCCCTGGCGGCGAGGGCCTTGATGCGGTCCGCCGTCCGCATGGCGATCGCCGTGATGGTGAGCGACGGGTTCACCCCGCCCATGGTCGGGAACACGGAGCCGTCGCAGACCCACAGGTTCGGGATGTCCCAGCTGCGGCAGTCCGCGTCGACCACGCTGGTGCGCCGGTCCGCCCCCATGCGCGCCGTGCCGCCGAGATGGTTGGTGTCGTTCTCCTGGCGGAAGATGTCGCGGGCGCCGACCGCCTCCAGGCTGGTCTGCATCTGCCCCAGCGCGTGCTGGATCATCGCCTTGTCGTTGTCGCCCCAGCTGTAGGTGACGCGCGCCACGCGCAGCCCGTACTGGTCGCGGTCCTCGGCGAGGGTGACGGTGTTGCGTTCGTCGGGCAGCATCTCGCCCACCATCTTCAGCCCGACCTGGTGGTTGTACTTCTCCATCTCGTCGACCAGCGCCTGGCCCCACAGCCCGCGCGAGCCGGTCTGCACCGTGACCCACTCGATCGGCAGCGGCCCCTGCGCCATCCAGCAATAGCCGCCGTGGAAATCCTTGCGGTCGTCGTAGTTCCAGTGCTCGGTGATCGACAGGGAGGGCGGCCCCTTGTTCCAGCGCACCTCCTCCCGCATCGTCCCGAACACCGCCTGGTTGGACTGCGTCATCAGGTTCTTGCCCACCAGCCCTGAGCTGTTGGCCAGCCCGTCCGGGAACCGGTCGGTCGCCGACGCCAGCAGCAGCCGCGGCGTCTCCACGGCATAGCCGGCGACGACGACGTTGCGCGCGCGCTGGAATCGCCGGCGCCCCTCGCGCATGTAGTGCACCCCGCTCGCCCGCCCGCCGGAATCCACCTCGATCCGCCCGACCATCGCGAGGTCGCGTATCTCCGCGCCGGCGCGCACCGCGCGCGGGATGAACGTCACGAGCTGGCTCTGCTTGGCGTTGGTCGAGCAGCCGAACCGGCAGTAGCCGCGATACACGCAGGGCGGGGACTCGCCGCGCGGCGCCGACACTGTGGCGAGCGGCGTCGGCGTCCATTTGAGGCCCATCGCCTCCGCGCCGCGCCCGAGCAGCTCGGCCGCCCCGTTCAGCTCGTGCGAACGATACGGGTAGCGCGGGCGCTTCGGCCCCCACGGGTAGTTCACCGGCCCCGAGATCTTCAGCGCCTGCTCTGCGCGGCCGTAATAGTCCCACATCTCGCGCCAGTCGAGCGGCCAGTCCGCGCCATAGCCCAGCACGCTGCGGGACCTGAACCACTCCGGCCGGAAGCGCAGCGACACCATGGCGAAGTGCACCGTGCTGCCGCCCACCGCCTTGCCGCTGTTCTTGCCGCCCATCACCATCGGGTTGGCGCCGTCCACGACGCGCTGGTCGGTCCAGTAGAGCTTGTTCTGCTCCTGCTCGTCGGAGGCGAACTCCTCGAGCGGGCGGAACCACGGCCCGGCATCCATGCCGACCACGGAGAACCCGCCCTCCGCCAGCCCGGAGATCAGCGGCCCGCCGCCGGCCCCGGTGCCGATCACCACGAAGTCCACCGTGTCGTCGTCGCCGAACTGGCGCATCGGCATCCAGCCGCCCTGCCTGAAGACGTCCGGCGCGCGGCCGCCTGCGCCGCGCGGGGCCTCGAACGGGTCGGTGCGCGCGTCAGCCAGCATTGCCGTTCTCCCGGCGCGCCCGCGCCTCCTCGCCCGGATGCGCCTCGGCGGCCTCCCAGGGATCGCGCCGGTTCAGCCCCATGCGCACGTAGCCGCGCGGGCTGGCCGGGCCGCCGAAGCCGATCTCGCTCCAGGCGATCGGGTGCGCGTAGTAGGCGTGGGTGATGTCGGCGATCACGCGATGCTCGAAGAACGGCTTGCACGGCATGGTGCCCCAGGCCGCCGACGTCAGCTCGCCCTTCTGCATCCGCCCCAGCAGCGCGTCCTGCGCCTGCGCCGGCAGCTCGTGGAACCGGGCGCGATGCGCGTCCAGCGCCTCCTGGTCCAGCGCCGCCAGCCCCAGCCGCCACGCCGGCCCCTGGTCGGGCAGAGAGGCCTGTCGGTAGCCGTCCTGGTGGTTCTCGGTGATCTTGGCATCGACATGCGCGGCCAGCGGGATCGTCGGCCCGATCTCCGGCTGCGGCATGATCCGCGCGCACACCGCGCCCAGCGTCCGCCATTCCGCCGCGTCGAAGAACCGCGGCTCGCGCGGCAC
>CAXSES010000362.1:0-3536 GCA_964236225.1 uncultured Acetobacteraceae bacterium | reverse complement strand
GCCCACGTCGCGCTCGTACATCTCGCCGTAGTTGCCCACCGCCTCGATCGCCCGCCGGAAGGCGTCCTCCTCCACGCCCAGCGACCGCGCGATCCACGGCAGCGCCCCGGTCAGCCGGCGCGCCACAGGGTCGGCGCTGCGCCGCATGGCCTCGGCGTTGGCCCGGGTGACGCCGTGCTCCTCGGCCTGGAGCAGCGCCCACACCGTCCAGTCCACCAGCGACGCCCATCGCGGGTCGCCCACGCGGTACGCCGGCGACATCGGATCGAGGGTGATCGTCTCCGGCAGCACGACGAAGCGCTCGACCTGGGCGTGGAACGCCGAGCGGACGTTGGCCATCCAGGAGACGTCGCCGGTGATCGCGTCGCAATGCCCGCCCACCAGCGCCGCCTCCATCTCGCCGCGCTCGGAGAACGGGAAACGCGCCTCGGGCACGGCCAGGCGCGGCTCCAGCGCGTCATAGAGGCCTTGCTCGGGCGGCGAGGCGTTGATGAAGCAGACGTGGCGCCCGCCCAGGTCGGCCGGCGTGGCGATGCCGCTGTCGCGCGCCACCAGGAAGCCCTGGCCGTCGAAGAACATCGGCGGCCCGAACGCCACGCCGTAGACGCCCGCGACCACGGGATGCGGCGTGGCGCCGAACAGCACGTCCACGCGGCCGTCGCGCAGCGCCGCCAGCCCGCCCGGCTCGTCCGGCAGCGACAGGAACAGCGCCTTGCCCGCGTCGCCCAGCGTCTCCGCGGCCAGCGCCCTGCAGAAATCCGCGCCCAGGGCCGAGAGGTCGCCGTGGGTGTCGGCCTCGGAATAGTCGTCCACGTCCGTGACCACGCCGCAGCGCAGCGCGCCAGCCCTGCGCACCGCCGCCAGCGTGTCGCCGGCTCCCGCGGCGGCCGCACGCGCAACCTCGTCGTCCCGGGCGTCCGAGGAGGCGACGGAGGGCGAGGCGGAGGCGGGCGAAGCGGAGGCGGAAACGCCAGCCCCCGGGGCGGCCGGCGGCCTTGCGGGGTCGGCGGCGGCGGCATGGGTGGTCGCGCCCGCCAGCAGCGCGGTGAGCAGCATGGCGGGCGCAGTCCTGGGTCGCGTCATCTCGGCAGGTCGCTCCGTACAGGAAGAAGGGGAGCCGGATCGCTCCGGCTCCCCTCCAGACAGCGAGGCTCGGGCGGGACGGATCAGGGCGTCCAGGTTCCCGAGGTCGGCACGCCGGGGGTCAGCGCCGGGCGGGGATTGAAGTCCGCCGGCGCCGGGTCGAGCAGGGTGCCGCCCTGGTAGTCGGTCGGCACGATGTTGAGCGTGTAGCAGCCGCCGAGCGGGTAGTGCGGCAGGCTGGGGGCCGCGTCCGGCAGGATCTCGGCGTAGGAGGCGGGCAGCGGCGGCACCTCGCCGGTCAGGCGGGCGTTGTCGAAGGCGGCCAGCATGTCGCTGATGCCGGGAGTCTTTGCGTCGGCCGGGCCCATGTAGTCCTGCCCGGTCAGCGCCTTGCCCGCCGCGAAGCCGCGCGTCTCGTCCGGCAGCTCGGCGAGCGGGGTCAGGTTGAAGATGTCGTTGATCAGCTTGATGATCGAGCTGTGCTCGGCGTTCTGGCTGATGATCGCGTGCGCGCGGCCGTAGGGCGAGATCACGATCGCCGGGATGCGCGAGGACGGCTCGAGCGGGGTGCCCGCAGGGTCGCTGACGCGCGAGGTCACGGCGGCGTGGTCGTAGAAGCCGTCGGACTCGTCGTAGGCGATGACGATCGCGCTGTCCTTCCAGTACGGGCTGGCGGCGATCGCGTTGACCTCGTCGGCGAGAAGCTGCTCGGCGATCTGGCCGTCGGAGTAGCCGGGATGGTCGTCGCTGCCCGGGAAGGCGGCCTGGACCTTCGGGTTCGGGTCGACCGGCAGCAGGCCGTCGTTGTTGTCGTAGCCGCCACGCACGTAGAACACGCCGCCCTTGTCGCCGAGCTGCTCGCCCTTGACCGCGGTGTAGAAGTCGGCGAGGCCGCGCAGGTGGGCGCTCGCGACATTCGCGTTGTCGGCGACGTAGCCGAAATACTGCGGCGCGTTGTGGTGGATGATGTAGGAGCTGTGCAGCGGCACGGCCGCGCTGTCGGTGGGCTCCGCGTCGTAGCCCTCCTGGAACCAGCCCCAGTTGGTGGGCGCGCGGCCGTCGCCGGCGATTCGCTTGATGTCGTGCTGCACGTCGAGCAGGTCGAGCGCGGGATTCGGGTCGCTGGCGATCGTGGCCTGTATGCTGTTGCCCATGAACGACAGCGGCAGGCTGGCGTAGGTCTGGTTCAGCGCGGGCGTGTTGGGATTCTCGTCGATCGGGTTCGCGGGTGGCTTGACTGGCGAGAAGTCGAGGTTGGAGCCGGGGAACGGGCCGGGGTCGGCGAACACCGGCTCGCCGCCGCTCTTGGCCACGACCGGGCTCGCCGTGTTGTTGCTCGCCGTGCCTGGGTGCAGCGCCCACTGCGTCAGGCCGGACTGGCCGGCGATCATCGCCAGCGCGTTCGGGGTGGACGGGCCGGTCACCGTCATGTGGAAGTTGTCGAACAGCGCGAAGCGGTCGGCATACTGCCAGAGGTAGGGCGCGGTGTCGCAGTCGACGTGGCCCATCGCCAGCTCGCCCATCTGCTTCTGCGCCAGCGTCGGGTTGGAGGCCGCGGGGGCGAGCGTGGCCTTGCTGACGACCCGACCGGCGGCGTCGGTGGTCAGGCCTTCCTCGTCGAGCGCGAAACGGTCGTTGCGCGAGACCTTGCCGACGAAATCCTGGCTGTTGTCGATGCCGGCGTGGGAATGATCGACCGAGGCAACGTCGGCCGGGTAGATCGGCACCGTGGCGCCGCTGGCCGCGCGGACGGTCTGCGGGATCAGGAACGGCGAGATCGAGCCGAGCGAGCCGTCGGTGTTGACGATCGGCTGCGCGAAGCCGGGCGTCTGCGAGGCCGGCTGGCTGAACAGGCCGTGCGCGCCGGGGAAGGTGCCGAAGTAGAAGTCGAAGGACCGGTTCTCCTGGAACAGGACGAAGACGTACTTCACCTTCTGCCGCAGCAGCGCGACCTTCTCGGCGGTGCTCAGCTTCGGCTGCGCGGCCATGTTGGTGGCGAAGCGCTGCACCATGTCGCTGCTCTTCGGCGCGATGGCGACGTCGCCCGGGGCCTCCTGCGCCAGCAGCACGGTCGGCTGCAGCATCGCAAGGGTGCCGAGCATGGCGCAGGAGGTCCTGTACCAGGTTTTCAGAGTCATGCTGTTCCACCGCCCAGGGTTGTTTACGCGCCGCGTCGCCGACCGCGCCTTTGCGACCGGCGGGCGGAGTTGAAGCGGTTCGCCGCGGCGGGCACCAACTACAGTTCGGTGAAATGTTGCACGGCGGCAGGCAGGCAAGGTTGAGGCTCCGCCTCAAACTCCGCCAGGGGCGCTGCCCCTGGACCCCGCCAGGGGGAGCCCCCCTGGACCGGCTTTCCTTGAGGTGCGCCGGGTCCAGGGGCGGCTCGCCCCTGGCGGGCCTGGGCAGAGCCCAGCCTTGCTTGCCTTGCCGCCCGTCGCATCTGGCCGTTGGCC
>CAXSES010000361.1:0-3538 GCA_964236225.1 uncultured Acetobacteraceae bacterium | reverse complement strand
TGGCGGGGTCCAGGGGCAGAGCCCCTGGCCTTGCTTCCTGCCTGAGCGGCCACGACCAAAGGCCGCCGTCATGAGAGTCAGCGGCGGCTCCAGGCAGTCCCTGGAGCCGCCGCCCGAGGCCCTCGCGCCCTACTTGCCGGGAGCGAGCGTCAGCGTGAGCGGCGCGAAGGCGGCGCCCATCACCGGCCGGGCAGAGAAGCCGACGACCAGGTCGGTCGTCGGATCGTACCAGTCGGAGAACGGGACGGCCGACGTGGTCGTGTTGGCGTAGTTGAACACCTCGTCGATCAGGCTCTGCACGAGCGCCGGATCGTTGCTCCCCGACGCGGTCCACAGTTCCCAGTCCGCCTTGGTGTAGGTGTGGCGCGGGTCCAGCGGAGTGCCGTTCGGGGTTGCCTTCGTCTTGTAGAAGTTCGCCTCCTCGGTCAGGATGCTCTGCGGGATCAGGTTCAGCCCGAGCAGCTTGTTGGGGTAGGAGTTGTACTTGAGGCTCCAGTAGGTGTCCGGCTCGCTGGTGGTGTCGGGGCTGTAGGCATTCGCCGGCTCGCGGTACTGGAGGAGCAGGTGGGTGTGGTTGCTGTTCTGCGACAGCTGAGCCCAGGTGCTGATCCCGGTCTCCGCCTGGTTGCGGTAGTAGCTCGAGTCGCTCTTGTTGCCGGCGAACTGCGAGATCTGGCCCATCGCGCCGACCGCGAGGATGCCCTTGAGCGACAGGTTGACGCTGTGCGCGATGGGTCCGGTGAAGTCGTCGGTCTGGTTCTGGAACTGCGGGTCGACCGCGTTGGAGTAGGTGACGCCCGCCGGTACCGTCAGCAGGTAGTTGGCCCACTGCCTGAACAGGGTGTAGTGCGCGTTCGCGTAGGTGGCGGCCTCGGCCGTGGACACATGCTGCATGTAGGCGTCCGCCATGATCAGCATGTTGGCGGTCTCCTCGACGGGCATGTTCTCTCCGCCGCCGTCGTTGTGCCCGGTCGCGTTCGGGTAGGTGGAGCCCAGGTCATGCGGCGAGAACGGCTGCGGCCAGTGGCCCGACTCGGCGTAGGCGATGACCGGCGCGATCATGTAGCGGACCAGCTCCGGGTTCATGAACAGGAAGGCCGGCATCGCGGGATACATGATATCCACGGTCTGGAAGTTGTCGTCGCTGCTGATCTCCTCGACGGCCAAATAGGGGTCGGCGGTGGTGTTGATCAGCTCGGTGCCGGCGAAAGCCTGCCGCAGCGTCGACGAGACGAGCCCGACATAGTCCGGGCCGCCGACCGCCGTCGCGGCCTTCGCGATGGCCGCGTCCGTCTTGTTCGCGCGGTTCACCGCCGCCACTGAGTCGTTGTAGGCGAAGGCGAGCATGCTCTCGTAGGCCGGGAAGTACTGCGTCCAGAGCGAGCGGACAGGGTTGCCGAGGTAGCTGATCGCGGGGTCGCGCACGTGCCCGAGCAGGATCGTGAAGGGACTCGTGGCCGTCGTGCCCACCGTGCCGAACGCGTTGCTGAAGGCGAACACAGGGTATGCGTCGTTGACCGCGCGCGGCTGGTTGGTGTCGTTGGCGTTGGTCAGGACGCCGTTCCCGACGAACTGCGTGCGCACGCTGCTGTCCGAGCCGGACTGGGTGGTGAGGCCGCTCGTCGTCTGGGTGGACCAGAGCACGGTGCCCCAGGTCGGGTAGTCGTTGACCTGGTTGAGCACGATCGGCTTGGTGGGCGTCACGGTCCAGGTCGACAGCGCGCCCTTCTTGCTGGAGCCGTCGGAGTTGAGGTTGATCGACTCGGGCGCCCAGCTGATCTGCGCGTTGGAGTCGCCGTCCGCCCACTCGCCGCTGATGTCGAAATAGACGGTGACGGTGTGCGTGGCGCCGTCGCTGCTCTGCGCCGTGGTGATGATGTCGGACAGCGGCATGCTCAGCCGGCGCAAATCCGTGGCCTCGACCGGCGACAGGAAGTTGACGGTGAGGTTCACGCCGCCGGCGTTGAACGTGAAGATCGACTGCGTCGGCGTCGTGTTCAGCGACGTCTGCTTCATCAGGTTCGGGATGCTGGGAGTGCCGGGCGCCCCCAGGAACAGGTAGGGCTTGTTGTCGATGTAGGCGATGCCCGTCATCGCCTTGATGTTGCCGTTCCAGTACTCGGGCCACACGCCGGGCGCGATGTCGGTGGGCGTGCGCAACCACGTGTTCATGTAGGGTTCGCGGGTGATGAGCGGAACGGCGGGCGGCCTGATCGGCGTGAACGTCTGCGCGCCGGCCGTCTGGCCTATAAAGGCGGCCGCAGTCATGACGCTCGACGCAAGCAGAAGACGGAATCTACGCATGATGTTTCCCCGTAGTTTTTTTTTGCCGCCCGATGTTGTCCGACCATGGGCGGAAAGCACCTTCCGTGGCAGCGGCGGGACGCTAGCTCCGCGCCAGCACAGGCGACAGTCTGATCTTCAGGTATCACAGGAACTTGATAAGATGACTTGCCGGAGTCGGGCCATGCACGGAAAAGAAGTGTTCATACCGGAACTGGTATTCTGCTTCAGTTCCGGCGTGACGCTCGCCGCGGACCGGCTGCACGAAATGCCGGGCAGGTTTTCCCCTCGCGATCCTGGCCGAAGCCGGCTTCGCACCCCCGGCCGGCCGCCACGGGGCAATCGGGTGAAGGCAGTCTTTACGGCTCGAATGATCTATAAGAACCAAGCATTGCCAATCGGCGATACTTTCGACTCACCCTGAAGCCATGCAGGGACACGAACAGTCGATCGCCCCCTTTCACCCGATTGCCTAGCCGGCCACCATCGCCGCTTGCCTCCGCGTCCCTCGCGTGGCGTCCTGCCCGCCCGCGCTGCCGCCCGGACCATCCGGGCCGGCCCCCAAGGACCCCGCCCATGCCCTCCGACGACGACCGCCACCGCGCGAAGATGGCTTTGCGCAAGCAGGCCCAGGACGCCGAGGTCGCCGCCAAGCCCACCCCCCACAAGGGCCTGCTGATGGTCCACACCGGCCCAGGCAAGGGCAAGACCACCGCCGCCCTCGGCCTCGTCCTGCGCATGGCCGGGCACGGCCGGCGCTGCGCCGTCGTCCAGTTCATCAAGGGCGCCTGGGACACAGGCGAGCGCCGCCTGCTCGAACGCACCGAGCTGGTCGCCTGGCACACCATGGGCGAGGGCTTCACCTGGGAGACCCAGGACCGCGCCCGCGACGTCGCCGCCTGCCGCCGCGCCTGGGACCGCGCCGCCGCCCTGATGCGCGACCCGGACCTCGCCCTCCTCGTGCTCGACGAGCTCAGCATCGCGCTGCGCTACGACTACCTGCCCCTCGACGAGATCCTCGCCGCCTTCGCCGCCCGCCCGCCGATGCTCCACGTCGTCGTCACCGGCCGCAACGCCAGGCCCGCGCTGGTCGAGGCCGCCGACCTGGTCACCGAGTTCGCCGCCACCAGGCACCACTTCGCCGCCGGCGTGCGCGCACAGGAGGGCATCGAGTTCTGACCCGCCAAGGCAGAAAGCAAGGCCAGGGGCCCTGCCCCTGGACCCCGCCAGGGCGAGCCGCCCTGGACCGGCGCAA
>CAXSES010000360.1:0-3550 GCA_964236225.1 uncultured Acetobacteraceae bacterium | reverse complement strand
CCCGCCAAAGGCTCGCCTTTGGAATCCAATACTTAAGTTGTGCCGGGTCCAGGGGAGCCTGCCCCCGCCTTGAAGCAGGGGCGGGTCCGGGCGGAGCCCGGCCTTGCTTCCTGCCCTTCGCCTTGCGCATCCTGCCGCCGTGACCACCGAGTCCCCTGCCCCGTCCGCCCCCGTGGTCTGGCGCCGCAGCGCCCGCGCCCGCCGGGTCAGCCTGCGCATCGACGCGCGGGCCGGCGCCGTGGTGCTGACCCTGCCGTCCCGCGCGCCCAGGGCCGCCGGCAGCGCGCTGCTGTCCGACCATGCCGGCTGGATCGCCGACCGCCTGGCCGCGCTGCCGGCGCCGCTGGCCTTCGCGGACGGCGCCGCGCTGCCGATCGCCGGCGTCCCGCATCGCATCCGCCACGTGCCGCTCGCCCGGGGCGGCGCCTGGCTGGAGGGCGGCGAGCTGCTCGTCTCCGGCGGCGCGGAGTTTCTGGCGCGCCGCGTGGTCACCTTCCTGCGAGCCGAGGCGCGACGGCGCTTCTCCGCGATGGCGCTCGACGCCGGGCGGCCGGCGGGGCTGCGGCCGCGCCGCGTGGTGGTCAAGGACACGCGCACGCGCTGGGGAAGCTGCGCCGCGGACGGCACCGTGATGCTGTCCTGGCGCCTGCTGATGGCGCCCGAGACGGTGCAGCGCTACGTCGTGGCACACGAGGTCGCGCACCTGCGCCACATGAACCACGGCCCGCGCTTCTGGGCGCTGGTGCGCGAGCTGACGCCCCACCGCGCCACGGCGGAAGCCTGGCTGCGCGCCCACGGCGCCGGCCTGCAGCGCATGGGGTGAGCGGAGCCCAGCGACGAAAGAAGCAAGCAAGGCCAAGAGCTCTGCCCCCATGCCTGAAGACGGCGACCCCGCCAGGGGGAGCCCCCCTGGACCGGCCTTACTTGCAGTTGCGCCGGGTCCAGGGGCGGCTCGCCCCCGCCTTGAAGCAGGGGCGGGTCTGGGCCGAGCCCAGCCTTGCTTCCTGCCTATTCTCTCGCCCTGAACGCCTCGCCCTAGGCCCGCCCGATCACCGCCCATAGCGGGTCGCCACGCCGCGGCACGCTCTCCCGCGTCTGGACGTCGCCGAACCCTGCATGGCGCAGGTAGAGCGAGACGAGCTGCTGCTGCGCGTCGCCGTCCAGCGCCTGCCACAGCGCCACCGCCTTGGTCGGGAAGCACCGGTTGGAGAAGGTGACGATCACCGGCGCCCCCTCGCGCAGCACCCGGCGCAGCTCGCTGAACACCTCTCCGGGCCGCTGGAGGTACTGCACCGAGACGCACAGGCACGCCCCGTCGAAGCTGGCATCCTCCAGCGGCAGGGTCGGGTTCGCGTTGAAGTCCTGCACGAATCGCTCGGACAGCCGCGGGTTCGCGTCCAGCTCCGCGCGGTTCATGCCGTGCCCCGTGACGCTGGCGTACCCGACCTCCGGCGGCAGGTGGCTGATCCAGCTCCCCATCAGGTCGAGGATCGCGCCGTCCGCCGGCAGGAACTCTCGGTACAGCGCGGTCACGGCCGCGATCGCCACGTCGTCGATGTGCGTGACCAGGCGCGCCTGCCCGTAGAACAGGCTGTCCGGCGAGGGGTCCGCCTTCTCGAACGAGCGCGGCGGCAGCCCGGGGATCGGATTGGTGTCTGGCATGGCTGGCAGATGGGGCCGCGCGCCCCGATATGCAGGGCATGTCGGACACGAAGCCCTGGGCCCCGAAGCGCGTGCTGGCGACGCCCTCCGCCCTGCAATGGCCGCACGGCGCGGCCATCGTCGAGCGCGCGGCCACCCTCGGCGCCGAGGTCGTGCGCCTGAGATCCGACCGCCTCGCCGGCCTGCCCGACACCTACCGCGACGCCAAGACGACGCTCGCCGTGGTGGTCGCCTCGCCCAGCCGCCGCCGCCTGGAGCCGATCCCGCCCAGCGCCGACTGGCGCTTCGACCTGGCGGAGGGCTGCCCCGCGCACTGCCAGTACTGCTACCTGGCAGGCTCCCTGGCCGGCCCGCCGATCGTGCGCGCCTACGCCAACCTGCCCGAGATCCTGGCCACCCTGGAGTCCGGCCTCGGCCACGGCGGCGTCACCTCGCTCTCCCCCGAGCGCCAGGCGGAGGGCACCACCTTCGAGTGCTCCTGCTACACCGACCCGCTCGGCATCGAGCACCTGACCGGCGGCCTCGCCGCGTGCATCGAGCACTTCGGCGCCTGGCAGGCCCCCGTCCAGCTCCGCTTCACCACCAAGTTCGACGCGGTCGGCCCCCTGCTCGGCCTCGCCCACAACCGCCGCACCCGTGTGCGCTTCTCGCTCAACGCCCGCGGGGCGGAACGCTTCGAGGGCGGCGCGCCGCGGATGCCCGCCCGCCTCGCCGCCCTGCGCCAGGTGGCCCAGGCCGGTTACCCCGTGGGCATCACCGTCGCCCCGATCATGGCCATCCCAGGCTGGGAGGCCGAGTACGAGGCGCTGATGCAAGGCGTCGCCGAGGCGCTCGGCGGCGTGCCCGACCCCGACCTCACCGCGGAGCTGATCACCCACCGCTTCACGCCGAAATCCCGCGACGTGCTGCACGACTGGTATCCCGGCAGCGCCCTGGAGATGGACGAGGCGCAGCGCACCCGGAAGACGACGAAGTTCGGCTCGGTGAAGTGGGTCCTGCCGCGCGAGCGCATGAGCGAGATGCGCGCCGTCGTGGAGCGGGCGCTGGCACGGTGGCTGCCGGCGGCGCGGGTCCTGTACTGGACCTGAGAAAGCAAGCAAGGCTGGGCGCTGCCCAGACCCGCGAGCCAACTCTTTCTGGTGGAACCAGGCTAGCGACAGTGAATTGCCGGCCTTGGAAGCGATCCTGCCGGCTCGCATCGCGAGACCGTGGCCGGAATCACGAGATCGAGTTCGCCGGCGTGCTTGTAGCTGCATACAAGGTGGTAACCATCCGGCTCGCGCGAGGTGGAATGCCGCACGTCGAAGCCGTGCTCCCCCGTGATCTCGTAAAGCTTCTTCGGATCACCGTTGAAGACGCTGTAGTTCTCCAGCCGGGCGCCGCCGTGCCAGATAGGGCAGGAGAAGTCCCTTGCGGCGGAAGCGACATTACCGCTGCACAGGGCGGCCACGGTGACGAGGAGCAGCCTATTCCACGACGCTAAATCTGTTCCCGTTGTCCGAGGCGCCGCGCCGGTCATCGAACTGCAAAACGCGGATGTGCGGTGGCTGTTGAGAAACAATTCTGCCTTGCGCGTTCCGCCGGTTCCATTGATCGATGACCCTGATCCCATTCGCGTCCTGGCTGAGATAGATGGCTGCATGATTGCCGTGCGAGTGGTTCGCATACCGTCCGTTAGCGTCAAACGTTGCAATGGCCGTTCCGGGTGCCAAGGCTGTATCGCCCCTCACCATGGCGCCCTGTCTCCAGACCGATGTATGCGGGGCGCCCGTGGCCTGCTGGACAAGAGGCACACATTCTCCTGTACCAACCGATGACCGCCCGGCCCACTGGTCAGGGTTGGTGGCGACATAGGCGTTGCTGGAAGCTGCCGCAGCAGTACCGCCTG
>CAXSES010000359.1:1515-3570 GCA_964236225.1 uncultured Acetobacteraceae bacterium | reverse complement strand
TCCAAAGGCGAGCCTTTGGCGGAGTTTGAGGCAGAGCCTCAACCTTTCTTGCCTTGGCGGCCAGGCCCGAAAGCCGCTGGCATGACACTGCGCGGCCAGCAAGGGCGAGGTTCCGCCTCGCCCGCCCTCCGTCGTTACGCCGGCATCGACAGGTAGGCCGCCAGCACCACCACTCCGAACAGCGCCACCGTCGCGTGCAGCCCGATCAGCAGCACAGACAGCCTGGCGCGCCGCAGCCGCAGCGAGAGGATGAGCACCCCCGCCAGCGCCGCGCCGCCCAGCATCGCCGCCGCCACCGGGCCGAACGCCGCCCCGCCCATCGCCACGCCGCGCGGCGGGCCACCCAGCGCCGCCAGCAGCACGCCGAGCCCGCCCAGCCCCGCGGAGGCATGCACCAGCCCCGACCAGAGCGGGGGCCGACGGCCCACGCCATGCAGCACGGCCAGCATTATCCCGAGCACGGCACCGGCACAGACCAGCCCGAACGACAGCATCAGCATGAGATGATTCCAGAAGGGTGTGCGGCACACCGACGCCGCACACTGAGACGAGGCAGAAACCCTGCCTCAACCTCCACTCGGCACCCGTCAGGAGATGGTCTCGCGGGCCGGGAAGTCAGGACGCCGCACACTTGAGGGACACCACCCGGACGCGACGCGGGCAGGACCTGCCCGCGCGGCCGAGTGCGGTCCCGACCTCAGGCCTCGTCCGGGCCGGTGATGCCGCCCTGCGAGGGCGGGTCGCTCGCTGGGAACGTGTCCTCCATGGCGACGTCGACCCGTTCGTCGGGCGAGGTCCCGCCGTCCATCTCCTGGCCTGCCTGCGCCCAGAACTCGTCGTGACGCCCCTCCGGCCTGCCTGCCTGCTCCCACAGCGCGTAGGCCCGCTCGCGCTGCTGTTCCGTGCGGTCGTCACCCGACATCGTTCCTGCTCCCCTCGTCGCATCGTCCCGGACGCCGCAGCCCGGCACCGGTTCCCCCGCCGCGGTCGCGGCGGCCATCAACTCCGCAGGACGCGCCGGCTAGTCCTTGGCCTCGCGGGCGGCGGCGAGCTGGCGGCGCAGCGTCTCGACCTCGGCGCGCAGGGCGTCGATCTCCACCCGCTCCGCAGCCTGCGTCCCACCGCCCGGCCCCGCCCGGCCCGCGCCCTGCCCGCCGGCCGGCGCGGCGCCAGGGCCGCCGGCCGCCTCGGCGCCAGGCGCGCCCTCCGCGGCATCGCCGCGGTAGAACGGGGTGAACAGGTTCATCGCCCGCTCGATCATCGCCATGTTCTGCCGGCCGATCTCCTCGAAGCCGGGCGGCATGAACGTCCCCATCGTCTGCGACACCGCCGAGCGCAGCCTCTGCTGCTGCTCCGCGAACGCGCCCATGGACTGCTCGAGGTAGCGCGGCACCAGGCCCTGCAGGTTGCCGCCGTACAGCCCGATGAGCTGGCGCAGGAACGGCGTGGGCAGCATGGCGCCGCCCTTGCTCTCCTCCTCGACGATGATCTGCGTCAGCACGGAGCGGGTGATGTCGTCGCTGGTCTTGGCGTCGTACACCACGAAGTCACGCCCCGCCCGCACCATCTCCGCGAGGTTGTCCAGCGTGATGTAGGAGGAGCTTTCCGTGTTGTACAGCCGCCGGTTGGCGTACTTCTTGACCACGACAGGCGGCACCTGCGGATTGGCGGCGCCGGGGGGCAGGGTTTTCGGCTGCGACATGGCACCTTCCGGCATGAACCAGGCAGAAATGGCAATACGGAGACATAGCATGTGTGCCGCGTCGCACAAATTTCGATGGGGGCATGCCACGGTGCCTGCCCCGTCCCCGGCCCGCCCCTGCCAGTGACCCCGCAGGGCCACGCCCGCGACGCGACGCCGCCGGCCCCGCCACGTCGCGGCGGGGCCGACCCGGGGCCGGATGTCGTCCAGGCGCAGCCGGACCCCGACCACGCCCGGGACCCTCCCTCGGGCGGGCACGCCCCCGGTCCCGCGCCGCGCCCGACGCCCGCCTCCGCGCCGGAAGACCTCGATCCCCTGGCGACCGCCCGCGACCGGGCCGCCCGCGACCGGGC
>CAXSES010000359.1:0-1415 GCA_964236225.1 uncultured Acetobacteraceae bacterium | reverse complement strand
CGAGCGACTGGGCAACGAGCGACTGGGCGACGATCTGGCAGAGCGAGGCCGCCGCCCTCGCCACGGACCGCGAGCTGCGGGAGGCCTGGGAGGCCGGCCTGGCCGCGACCCTGGGCGCGCCGGCTCAGTTCTGGCCGCCCTCCGATCCCGCCGCGACGCGCCAGGACCCGGCGCCGGGACGCGCGGCCTCCGCCGTGCCGGGCCCGATGCACCGTCGCGGCCCGAGGCCGCTGTCCCTGCACCTCGCCGCCGCGTCGCTGCCCGCCCCGCTTCCCGCCGCCCTCGCCGCCCCCTCGCCCGCACACGGTTCCGGCGCCCCGGCCGGTCCCGGCCGGACGCCCGATGCCGGGCTCCTGGCCGGGATCGCCGCCTACCGCCGCCACCCGTTCCGCCGCGCCTTGCCCGACCCGCCCTGCCTTTGGCACGAAGGCGACACCCGCCTGCTGGATTACGCCCCGGCCGGGGTCGCATCCGGAGTTGCGTCCGGGACCGCATCCTGGGCCATGCCCGGGCGGGCGCCACGCCGCACCGCCGACGGCGTCGCGGTGCTGTTCGTGCCCAGCCTGGTCAACCGCGCCCAGGTGCTCGACCTGATGCCCGGCCGCTCGCTGCTGCGCTGGCTGGCGGAGCAGGGCGTGCGCCCGCTGCTGCTCGACTGGGGCTGGCCCGGCGCGGTCGAGCGCCGCTTCACCCTGACCGACTACGTCGCCGGACGGCTGGAGCGCGCCGCCGCCTCGCTGGGCCGCCCGGTGATCCTCGCGGGGTACTGCATGGGCGGCCTGCTCTGCACCGCGCTCGCAGCGCGCCGCCCCGACCTGGTCGCGGGCCTGGTCCTGCTTGCCACGCCCTGGGACTTCCACGCCGTCGACCCCGACGCCGATCCCGCCCGCCCGCCTGGCCTGATCCTCCCCTTGCTGGCCGCGCTGGAGCCGGCCCTGGCGCTGACCGGGGCGCTCGGCGTCGACGCGCTGCAGACCCTGTTCGAGCGGGCCGCCCCGGGATTCGTGGCCGCCAAGTATCGCGGCTTCGCCCGCGTCGCGCAGGATTCCGAGCGCGCCCGCTGCTTCGTCGCGATCGAGGACTGGCTGTCCGACGGCGTGCCGCTCGCGGCGCCCGTGGCGCGCGAATGCCTCGGCGGATGGTACGGCGCCAACACCCCGGCGCGCGGCGAGTGGCGCGTCGCCGGGCTGGCGGTGGTGCCCGCGGCGTTGCGCCTGCCGAGCCTGGTCGTGGTGCCCGCGCGCGACCGGATCGTGCCCGCCGCCAGCGCCCTCGCCCTCGCCGACGCGCTGCCCGGCAGCACTGTGCTGCGCCCCGCCGCCGGCCATGTCGGCATGATCGTCGGCGGCCGCGCCGAGCGCGAGCTGTGGGCGCCGCTGCGCGACTGGCTGCTCCGCCACGACGCCGGGGCCTGA
>CAXSES010000358.1:0-3574 GCA_964236225.1 uncultured Acetobacteraceae bacterium | reverse complement strand
GCGGGGATCAGGCCGTCGCGGCGGAACAGCATCATCGCGACCAGCACGACGCCGAAGATCAGCTCGGTGGCCTGCGCGAGGTCGGCGCGCTGCATGGGCGCGTTGCCGAGCGCGCGGCCGGCGTCGTGCAGCCAGCCGGTCAGGTCGGGGAGCAGCCAGGATTGCAGGAGCTGGAGCGAGACCGCGCCGAGGACGACGCCCCAGACGCTGCCCATGCCGCCGAGCACGACCATGACCAGGACCATCACCGAGACGGGGTAGCCGAACATCTCGGGCGTGGCGGTCTGGAGCTTGGCGACGAAGAAGGTGCCGGTGGCGCCGGCGAAGCCCGCGCCGATCGCGAACGCGAGCAGCTTGGTGCGCACCGTGTCGACGCCCATGGCGCTGGCTGCGGTCTCGTCCTCGCGGATCGCCATCCAGGCGCGGCCGACCCGGCTGTCGCGCAGGCGCAGGCTCGCGAAGATCAGAACTCCGACAAGGGCGAGCATGACGTAGTAGTAAGGCAGGGCGTCGACGCCGAAGCTGTGGCCGAACAGGGACGGGGGGGCGATGCCGTTCAGCCCGGCGGCGCCGTTGGTCAGCCCAGGCGTGTTGCGCACCACGATCGGCACGATCTCGCCGAAGCCGAGGGTGACGATCGCCAGGTAGTCGCCGCGCAGCCGCAGAGTGGGCGCGCCGAACGCCATGCCGCACAGCGCGGACAGGCACGCGGACGCCGGCAGCATGATCCAGAACGAGACGGTGAAGTGCACGCTGCCCGGGCTGCCCGCGTCGCCGGCGAGGTGCTCGACCAGGCCGAGGTCGGCGAAGGGCTGCCAGAAGGCGGTCCATTCGGGGGCGAGCTGGTAGGAGGACAGGATGCCGTAGGCGTAGGCGCCGATCGCGAAGAACGCCGCGTAGCCGAGGTCGAGCAGCCCCGCCATGCCGACCACGATGTTCAGGCCGAGGGCGAGCGCCGCGTAGGAGCCGGCGTTGGCGGCCGAGTCGATGTCGGCGTCGTTGGCGTGCAGCAGCGGGAACGCCAGCGCGGCGAGCGCGATCAGCGCCACGAGGGCGCGGCGGCCCGGGGTGCTGGCGAGCCAGGGGCGGAACAGCGACGGGGCTGCGGAACGGGGCCGGATGGGCGGCTCGTCCGGCAGCGGGGCGGGTGCCTGGTCCTGGGTGCTCATGCCGGCGGCCGCTGGGAGTGGCCTGTCGGGAGGCAAGGCCGGGCTCCGCCCAGACCCGCCCCTGCTTCAAAGGTGGGGGGGGAGCCCCCCCTGGACCGGCCTCTTTCGAGGATCGGAGTGCGCAGGCGGGGCCGCAAGGGGGTTCGTTTCACGAGCGGTTCGGGGCCATGCGGCCGAACAGGCCGGCGGGGCGGAACACCAGCACGCCGACAAGGATCGAGAAGATCACCACGTCGGCCCAGGCGGTGGCGATGTACTGCCCGCTCAGCGTCTCGACCAGCCCGATGATGAGCCCGCCGAGCATCGCGCCGGGGACGTTGCCGATGCCGCCGAGCACGGCGGCGGTGAAGGCGCGCAGGCCGGCGGCGTAGCCGATCAGGAAGCTGGTGAAGTTGTAGTAAAGGCCGAAGACGAGCCCCGCCGCGCCCGCCAGCGCGGAGCCCAGGAAGAAGGCCGCGATCACCACCTGGTCCACCTCGACGCCCATCATGCGCGCGGCCTCGGGGTCCTGCGCGGTGGCCCGCATCGCCCGGCCCAGGCGCGAGCGCTGCACGAACAGCCACAGCGCGGCCATCAGCGCTAGGCTGACCGCCCAGATCAGGATCTCGCGCAGGCGCAGGACGGCGCCGCCGATCGCGAAGTCCATCGGCGGCAGGGGGTTGGGATAGTTCTTGGCGTCCGCGCCGGCGAACAGCAGCACCAGGTTGAACAGGATGTAGGACACGCCGATCGTGGTGATCATCGCCGCCGGGCCGCGCACGCCGCGCAGCGGGCGCAGGCAGACGCGCTCGACCAGAACGCCGAGCGCGCCGGCGCCGGCCATGCTGGCGGCCAGCGCGCAGAGCAGCACGCCGGCGAGCGGCAGGCCGGTCATCAGCACGCCCTGCCCGGACAGGCCGAACGCCTGGAGCGTCCACAGGCCGATGAACGAGCCGACCATGAAGACGTTGAAGTGCGCGAAGTTGATCAGCTCGAGTATGCCGTACACGAGGGTGAAGCCAAGCGCGAGCAGGGCGTACATGGCGCCCAGGCTCAGGCCGTTGATGACCTGCTGGAGCAGGAGGTCGGCGGCGGTCATGGCGAAAGGAAGGCCAGGGGCTCTGCCCCCCATGCTTCAAGGCGGGGACCCCGCCAAAGGCTCGCCTTTGGAAACCCATACTTAAGTCAAGCCGGTCCAGGGGCGAGGCTGGCCAAAGGTTCCGATGGCCCGCTTGGGCCATTGGAATGGCCAGACGAGGGGGCTCGCCCCTGGCGGGTCTGGGCAGAGCCCAGCCTTGCTTTCCTGCTGCTCAACGTGCCGGCGCCACGCCCACGTACTTGAACTGTGTGGCGACGTCGTCGAGCGGGAAGGCGGGGTCCTTGCGGACCTGGAACACGCTGACGACCTTGCTGTTGACGTCGCCGTTGGCGTCGAAGGCGACGGGGCCCTGCAGGGTTTCGGTGGCGCTGGCGGCGATGGCGGCGCGCACCGCCTCGCGGGTGGGGTCCTGGCCGGCGGCGACCAGGCCCCTGATCGCGGCGAGGATCACCAGGGCGCTGTCGTAGCCGGTGATCGCGTAGTCGCCGGCGGAGATGGCGTAGCGGTCCTTGAAGGTCTTCGTCCAGGTGGCGAGCCTTGCGTCCTCCAGCATGTGGGGGGCGGCGATGGTGATGTACCAGCCCTGGGCGGCGGGGAAGCCGGCGCCGGTCAGCACAGCGCCGTCGAGCAGCCCGTCGCCGCCGGCCTTCATCGCTGCGGGGATGATGTCGTAGGACTGCTTGATGACCTTCACCCCGGCCTCGGCCACGCCGCCGTAGTAGAGGCTGTCTGCGCCGAGCGACTTGATCTTGGTCAGGGCCGGGCTGTAGTCGGCGGCCTTGGGGTCGAGGCGGTCGCGGCCGAGCACCTCGATGCCCTTCGCGCGGGCCTGGGCGGCGAAGCGGTCGGCGAGGCCGACGCCGAACGCGCCGCCGTCGTCGAGGATGTATATCTTCCTGGCGTGCAGGGTGTCGGCGAAGAAGTTGGCCATGTCCGGGCCCTGGTAGGCGTCGGTGGTCACGGTGCGGAAGAAGGTCAGCTTGCCTGAGGGGCGGTACTGGCCGGCGAATTTCGGGTCGGTGAGGTCGGGGTTGGTGGCCTCCGGCGTGATCATCGCGAGGTTGCCCATGCTCAGGATCGGCGCCATCGCCTTGGCGGCGCCGCTCATCTGCGGGCCGATCGCGGCGATGACGGACCTGTCGGAGACCATCTTGCGGGCGTTGGTGGCGGCCTGGGCGGGGTCGTACTGGCCGGCGGTGGCGGTGGCGTCGTCGAGCAGCACGGGCTCGATGGTCACGCCGGGGATCATGTGGGCGGCGTTGGCCTCGTCGATGGCGAGCAGGACGCCGTCCTTGACCTTGGTGCCGCTGTCGGCGTCGGCGCCGGT
>CAXSES010000357.1:0-3595 GCA_964236225.1 uncultured Acetobacteraceae bacterium | reverse complement strand
CCGGCAGGCGGTACTGGGCGAGCGTGCCCATCTCCTGGATGTTCATCAGGATGCTGGCCTCACCCGCGATGTCGATCACCAGCGCGTCGGGCTGCGCTACCTGCACGCCCATCGCCGCGGGCAGGCCGTAGCCCATGGTGCCGAGCCCGCCGCTGGTCAGCCAGCGGTTCGGCCTCTCGTAGAGGAAGTGCTGCGCGGCCCACATCTGGTGCTGGCCGACCTCCGTGGCGATGAAGGTGTCGCGGCCGTCCCTGCGGCACAGCTCGTTCAGGCGGCGCACGGCGTATTGCGGGCGGATGACCGCGCCCTGCGTCATGTCCTGGGTGAAGCCCAGCGAGTCCTTCCCCCGCCATTCCTCGATCCGGCGCCACCACGCCGCGACCGCGCCCCTGTCCTGCGGCGTCTCGTCGGCGTGCCAGGCGGCGAGCAGCGCGTCGAGGATGCGGCCGGCGTCGCCCAAGATCGCGAGGTCGACGCGCACGTTCTTGTTGATCGACGAGCGGTCGATGTCGCAGTGGATCTTCAGGCTGTCCGGGCTGAACGCGTCGAGCCGCCCGGTCACGCGGTCGTCGAAGCGCGCGCCGATGTTGAGCATGACGTCGCAGCCGTGCATGGCCATGTTGGCTTCGTAGGTGCCGTGCATCCCCAGCATCCCAACGAATTGCGGGTCGCTGCCCGGGAACGCGCCCAGGCCCATCAGCGTGTTGGTGCAGGGGAAGCCGGTGGCGCGCACGAACTCGGCGAGGCGCTCGCACGCCTGCGGCCCGGCGTTGATGACGCCGCCGCCCGCGTAGACGATCGGCCGTCGCGCGGATTTCAGCATCGCCACCGCGCGGCGGATCGCGGCCGGCTCCGGCTCCGTGATGGGGCGGTAGGAGCGGTGCGGCTGGGCCGAGGGCGGCGCGTAGGGGGCGTCGCCGATCAGGATGTCCTTGGGCAGGTCCACCAGCACCGGGCCGGGCCGGCCAGAGCGCGCCACGTAGAACGCCTCGTGCACCACGCGCGCCAGGTCCTCCGGGCGCTTGACCAGGTAGTTGTGCTTGGTGGCGGGCCGCGTGATGCCGGTGGTGTCGGCCTCCTGGAACGCGTCGTTGCCGATCAGGTGCGTCGGCACCTGGCCCGTGAGGCACACCAGCGGGATGCTGTCCATCAGCGCGTCCACCAGGCCGGTCACGGCGTTGGTGGCGCCCGGGCCGCTGGTGACAAGCACGCAGCCGACCTTGCCGGTCGAGCGCGCGTAGCCTTCCGCCGCGTGCACCGCGGCCTGCTCGTGGCGCACCAGGACGTGGCGGATCGCGTCCTGCTGGAACAGGGCGTCGTAGATCGGCAGCACCGCGCCGCCGGGGTAGCCGAAGATCACCTCGACGCCCTGCGCCCGCAGCGCGCGCAGCAGGACGACGGCGCCCGGCCGAAGCTCCTGGCTCGCCTGGGTGGCAGGGGGGGGGCTGGTGATCGCGTTCATCGTCGCATCCTTGCGCGAGGCCGTCCTGCACGCGGGGACACGCCCCGCGCGAGCGCCGGAAATAGGCCTCGCGGCGGTGCCGGGTCAACCGACCTTGCGAATAAAGTTCATCATGTCTGCCATGCGGCTTTCCGAAAGTTGCGCAGGATCGCTCACGCACGCATCGATCACCCGCGTACGGTCCGGCGCGGCCATGCGGCGCGCCTTGAACCAGGTCCTCTGCCGCCTGGTGTAGCGCAGCGTCGCGGCCATGGCGGCCTCGGCGGCCCCGGCGAGGGTGGCCTCGCCGCGCAGCACGGCGGACAGCTCCGGCACCCCATGCGCCCGCAGCGCCGGCGCCGCCTCGTCCAGATCCAGCGCCCGCAGGGCCCGCACCTCGTCGAGCGCGCCGGCCGCCAGCATCGCGCCGAAGCGCGCCGTGACCGCGGCGCGCAGCGCGTCGCGCGGCGGGTCCAGGCGCAGCACCGTGAACGCGTACGGCGCCGGCCCGCTTGACGGCCCCGCGTGCCAGGCGGCCAGGCCGCGCCCGGTGCCGCGCCACACCTCCCAGGCCCGCGCCACCCGCTGCGGGTCGCCCGGCCGCGTGCGCGAAGCCGTCGCCGGATCGACCGCCGCGAGCCGGGCGTGCAGCGCCACCGACCCTTGCGACGCGACCAGCGCCCTCGCCTCGGCGCGCGCCGGCTCGCCCGGCTCGGGGATCTCCGCCAGGCCGTCGGTCAGCGCCGCCAGGTACAGCCCCGTGCCGCCGCACAGGATCGGCAGCCGCCCCGCCGCCGTCGCCTCCGCCAGAGCGGCGAGCGCAGCGCCGCGCCACCACGCGGCGCTGCCTGGCTCCGCCGCCGCGCGCACCCCGTACAGCCGGTGCGGCGCCCGCGCCTCGTCCCCGGGCGAGGGCCGCGCGGTGAGCACGCGCAGCTCGCGATACACCTGCATCGAGTCCGCGTTGACCACCACGCCGCCCAGCCGCTCCGCCAGCCCGAGCGCCAGCGCCGACTTGCCGCTCGCGGTCGGCCCCGCCACGATGAGGCAGGGAGGCAGCGCCTCCGCCCCGCCTTCCCGGCCGGCGTCGCCCCGGCCGGCGTCGCCCCGGCCGGCGTCGCCCCGGCCGGCGTCGCCCTGGCCAGCGTCGCCCTGGCCAGCGTCGCCCTGGCCAGCGTCGCCCTGGTCAGCCTGGCCCGCTTCGTGCGATGCCGCGCCCATGTCCTTCGTCCTCACTTTGGTCGCCGCCCGCGATGCTGGCCTTCCCGCCGGCCTGCTCGACCGTGCCCGCGACGCGGTCCGCGGCCGCGTCGCCGTCATCCTGTCGCCGGGCGAGGCCGCCGACATCGCCTGCAAGGAGCGGCCCGACCTCGCGCTGGTCCGCGCCGCCCTGGAGGGAGCGCCAGTGGACGCCCTCGTCACCCGCGCCCGCGGCCGGCGCAAGGGCCTGCTGGTCGCCGACATGGACGGCACGATCGTGGACGGCGAGACGCTGGACCGCCTCGCGCAGGAGACCGGCGTCGGCCCCGAGGTCGAGGCGATCAGCCACCGCAGCATCGACGGCGAGGTCGATTTCGCCCAGGCCATGCGCGACCGCCTGGCGCTGCTGCGCGGCGTGCCGCTGGCCGCGGTGGAGCGCGCCACGGCCGAGGTCAGGCTCGCCCCGGGCGCGCGCACCCTGGTCGCCACCATGCGCGCCCATAATGCCCGGACGGCGCTGGTCTCTGGCGGCTTTACCCTGTTCACCGCCCGCGTCGCCGCCCTGTGCGGCTTCGACGAGCACCGCGGCAACGTCCTCGTCGAGGAGGGCGGCCTGCTCACCGGCACCCTGGAGGAGCCGGTGCTCGACGGGCCGGCCAAGTGCCGCGCGCTTCTGGCGCTGCGCGACGCCCGCGGGCTGCGCGCGGCGGCCACGCTTGCGGTGGGCGATGGCGCCAACGACCTGCCGATGCTGCGCGAGGCCGGGCTCGCCGTGGCGTTCCGGGCGCGCGACGTGGTCAACCGCGAGGTCGCGAACCAGGTGCGCCACGCGGACCTGCGGGCGCTGCTGTTCGCGCAGGGGTACCCGGCGGCGGCGTTTCGCGAGGAGTGAAGGCAGGCAGGCAAGGCTGGGCTCCCCCTCCGCCTGCCATTCCAATGGCCCAAGCGGGCCAT
>CAXSES010000356.1:0-3596 GCA_964236225.1 uncultured Acetobacteraceae bacterium | reverse complement strand
TAAGCAAATGGATTCCAAAGGCCTGCCTTTGGCGGAGTTCGAGGCCCGTGCCTGAAGGCGGGGCTTCGACCTTGCTTCCTCCGGCCCGGAACGCCCGACACAGTGACCCCGAACCTCGTCGTCTGGCTGATCGCCGCCGTCTCGACCGCCGCCGTCATCACGCGCCCGTTCAGGCTCCCCGAGGCGGTCTGGGCCGTCTCTGGCGCGGTGCTGCTGGTGGCGCCCGGCCTGCTGCCCTGGCGCGACGCGCTGCGCGCCGTGGGCCGCGGCGCCGACGTCTACCTGTTCCTGACCGGAATGATGCTGCTCTCCGAGATCGCCCGCCGCGAGGGCCTGTTCGACTGGCTCGCCGCCCTCGCGGCCCGCCGCGCGAACGGCTCTGCCCCGCGCCTGTTCCTGCTGGTCTACGGCGTCGGCGTCGTCGTCACCGCTTTCCTGAGCAACGACGCCGCCGCCGTGGTGCTGACGCCCGCCGTGTTCGCGGCGACCCGGGCGGCGAAGGTGCGCGACCCGCTGCCCTACCTGTTCGCGTGCGCGTTCGTCGCCAACGCGGCGAGCTTCGTCCTGCCGATCTCCAACCCGGCGAACCTGGTGCTCTACGCCAGCCGGACCCCGCCGCTGCCCGCCTGGCTCGCGCGCTTCGCCCTGCCCTCGCTGCTCGCCGTGGCCGCCACCTACGCCGCCCTGCGCCTCGCCCAGCGCGCCTCCCTGCGCGACCCGATCCAGACCGGCATCGAGCAGCCCGGGCTGTCGCGCGGCGGGCGCATCGCGGCCTGCGGCATCGGCCTGACCGCGGCGGTGCTGCTCGCCGCCTCCTCGCTCGACGTCCGGCTCGGCCTGCCCACCGCGGTCGCGGGCGCGCTCGCCGCCGCCGCCGTGCTCGCCGCCGCGCGCGAGGCGCCCTGGGGGGTGCTGCGCGGCGTCTCCTGGGCGGTGCTGCCGCTGGTCGCCGGCCTGTTCGTCCTCGTCGAGGGCCTCGGCCGCACCGGCGTGCTGGCGCGGCTCGCGGGCCTGCTGCGCGACGCCGCGCAGTCCAGCCCGCGGGGCGCCGCCTGGGGCGCGGGCGCGTTGGTCGCGGTGGCCTCGAACCTCGTCAACAACCTGCCCGCCGGCCTGGTCGCCGCCGACGCCGTCACCCAGGCGCACCCGCCGCAGGCGGTGACGGACGCGCTGCTGGTCGGCGTGGACCTCGGCCCGAACCTGTCCGTGACCGGCTCGCTGGCGACGATCCTGTGGCTCGCCGCGCTGCGCCGCGACGGGCAGGAGGTGGGCTTCTGGCAGTTCCTCAGGCTGGGCGCGCTGGTGGCGCCACCCGCCCTGCTGCTGGCGCTGGCCGGCCTGCTGCTCGTCGGGTGAGCCCCGACCCGAAGCAAGCAAGGCCGGGCTCCCCCTCCGCCTGCCCTTCCAACGGCCCAAGAGGGTCGTCGGAACCTTTGGCAGCTACGCCCAGACCCGCCAGGGGGGAGCCCCCCTGGACCGGCCTTACTTAAGGAATGGATTCCAAAGGCGAGCCTTTGGCGGAGTTTGAGGCGGAGCCTCAACCTTGCTTGCTTCCCTTTCCTTTGAAAAGGACCCCGCCCATGAGCGTAGCCTGGCTCTACCCCTTCATCCTGTTCGCCGGCGTGCTGCAGGCCGCCGGCAACTCCATGAACGGCCAGCTCAACAAGTCGATGGCCAATCCCTGGCTGGCCGCCACGGTCTCCTTCGCGCTGATCGTGTTCGTCTTCGCGGCCCTGTTCGCGGTCATGCCCCGCCCGCTGCCGAGCGCGCGGACCCTCGCCGAGATGCCGTGGTGGGCGCCGGTCGGCGGGCTCGCCGGCGCGGTCGCGGTGTTCGCGGGGCTGCTGTTCGTCAACAGGATCGGCGCCGGGCCGTTCAACGGGCTGCTGATCACCGCCAACATCCTGTTCTCGCTGGCGATCGACCATTTCGGCCTGCTGAACATGGAGGTGCACGCGCTCACCGCCTGGCGCGTGCTGGGCGGCGCCCTCATGGTCGCGGGCATCGCCCTGATCGCGATGTTCTGACGCACGCCGCGAAGAAGGCCAGGCAGGGCCAGGGGCTCTGCCCCCATGCTCAAAGACGGGGGACCCCGCCAAAGGCTCGCCTTTGGAATCCATTACTTAAGTCAAGGGATCAAAGGGCCGACGGCCCTTTGCGGGTCTGGGCAGAGCCCAGCCTTGCTTGCTTGACGTTCCCCACCCCCAGCACCGGACCGCCATGGACCCCAAAGCCGCCGCCCGCGCCGCCCGCCCGCTCGACGCGCTCAACTTCCTGCTGGCCGACGTGCGCGGCGCGCTGGGCCCGTTCCTCAACGTCTACCTCGTCACCGAGCGCCACTGGACGCAGTCCGCCGTCGGGCTGATGACCACGATCGCCGGCCTGCTCGGCCTGCTGGCGCAGACCCCGATCGGCGGCGCCATCGACGCCACCCGCGCCAGGCGCGGCGCGATCGTCGTGGCGCTGGCGGTCCTGGCGCTGGGGGCGGCGACGCTGTTCGTGTGGTCGCGATTCTGGCCGGTCACGCTGGCCAGCGCCGCGATGGCGGTGGTCGGCGACGTGTTCGGCCCGGCGGTCGCGGCGCTCACGCTCGGCCTGACCACGCGCGCCGCCCTGGCCCGCAGGCTCGGCCGCAACTCCGCCTTCGACCACGCCGGCAACGTCGCCATCGCGCTGGCCGTCGGCGCCGTCGGCTACGCGGTGTCGCAGCGCGCGGTGTTCCTGCTGGTGCCCGGCTTCGCCCTGGCCGCGATCGTCGCCGTGCTGTCGATCCCCGCCGCCGCGATCGACCACGACCGCGCACGCGGCCTCGACGAGCCCGGCGGGCGCGGCGAGGCCGGGGGCGCGACGACCCCCGGCGCGACGACCCCCGGCATGGCGACCCCAGACGGCGTGGCCCCAGGCGGCGCGACTTCAGGCGGCGGGGCGGAGCGCTACGGCGCGCTGCTGCGCTCGCGCCCGCTGCTGGTGTTCTGCCTGTGCGCCGCGCTGTTCCACTTCGCCAACGCGCCGCTGCTGCCGCTGGTCGGGCAGAAGCTGGCGAGCGCCCACCCGCGCCTGGCCGACGCGATGATGGCGTCGTGCATCGTCGCCGCCCAGCTCGTGATGCTGCCGATCGCGCTGCTGGTCGGGCGCAGCGCGGACCGGATCGGGCGCAAGCCGATCTTCCTCGCCGCGTTCGCGATCCTGCCGGTGCGCGCGGCGCTCTACACCCTGTCCGACGACAGCGCCTGGCTGATCGGCGTGCAGCTCCTCGACGGCGTCGGCGCGGGCATCTTCGGCGCGCTGGCGCCTCTGGTCGTGGCCGACGTCACGCGCGGCACCGGGCGCTTCAACCTCGCCCAGGGCCTCGTCGCCACCTGCCAGGGCGCCGGCGCCTCCGCGAGCGGCCTGGCCGCCGGCGTGCTGGTGGACCACGCCGGCTACGGCGCCACGTTCCTCGCGCTGGGCGCGGCGGCGCTGGCGGCGCTGGGCGTGTTCGCGGCCGCGATGCCGGAGACGCGGCAGGCGTGACGCGGCGGCGCGGCGCGAAGGCCGTGCCCGTCGTGTCGAAGAAGCGTCGTGTCGAAGGGGCGTCGTTTCGCGCAAGCGGAACC
>CAXSES010000355.1:0-3598 GCA_964236225.1 uncultured Acetobacteraceae bacterium | reverse complement strand
TCGGGGCGTGTGAGATCGGGGCGCATGAGATCGGGGGGCGTGGTGGCGGGAGGCCGCGCGTCCGGGCGGGCGTCCTGGAAGGGCGCATCCTCGTCGCGGGCGGGCGCGGCCTGGGCGCGCGTGTCCTGCGGGCGTGCGTCCTGTGCTCCTGTGTCCTGAGCGCGCGCGTCCTGCGGGCGGATGTCGCAGGCGGGCGAGTCCTGGGGGTGGGTGTCCTGGGGGTGGGTGTCGGGCAGGGCGGTCTGGGCGGGGGCCAGGGTCGCGAGGACGCGCAGCGCGGCGGCGGCGCCGAGCTGGAGCGGCGTCGGGGCGTCGGGCGTCGGCAGCAGGGCCTGCACGCCGGCGCCGAGCGTGCGGGCGCCGGCGCCAATCTCAGTGGCCAGCGCGCCGAGCGCCAGCGGCGCCGGGCCGCGGGTCAGGACGGAGATCTGCTCGAACTCGCCGAGCAGGGCGTCGAGCTGGCGCATGGCCAGCGCGGGGGCGTCGAGCGCCTGCCGCAGCCGGGCGGCGGGCGAGAGCGAGACCAGGTCCACCGGGTCGCCGGCCCGGCCGAAGGGCGGCGTGGTCGCCGGCCCGGCCGCGCGGGCCGCGACCGGCGCGGCCGGGGCCGCCGCCGCGGCGCCGGGCACGGCCAGGACCGGCATGGGGCACCTTCTGCGCGAGGAGACTCCATCCTGGCCGCGCGGCCTTGCCGAAGCGTTAACGGGCTTCAGCAAGGCCGGGGCCCCGCCTCGTTCGCGGGACCTGAATTTCCAGGCCTCCTTCCTGAATCAAGCCGGTGTCCAGAGGCCTTGGCCTTTGGCGGGTCCGGGCGGAGCTGCCCAAAGGTTCCGACGGCCCGCTTGGGCTGTTGGAATGGGTAGCGGAAGGAGAGCCCAGCCATGCCTGCTGCCATGGCCGGCTTCGAGCCGGCCCCTTCCGGCCTGGGGCTTCGCTGGCCGAGGGTGGCGATGCGTCGCTATGGTCGGGCGGGAACAGCGTGGGTGCGGCGATGTGGCTTCGGATGGCGCTGGGGCTGGTGGTGGCGCAGGTGGGGGTGGCGCACGCGCAGGCGGAACCCGGGGTGGTGGTGTTCGCGGCCGCCAGCCTCGCCGACGCGATGGGCGACGTGGCGAAGGCCTGGGAGGCGCGGGGGCATCCGCGGCCGGTGCTCTCGTTCGGGTCGAGCGCCGCGATGGCGCGCGCGGTCGAGTCGGGCGCGCCGGCGCAGATGTTCGCCAGCGCCGACGAGCGCTGGATGGACGACCTCGCGCACCACGACCTTCTGCTGGCGGGAAGCCGGCGCGACGTGCTGGGCAACCGCCTGGTGCTTGTCGAGGCGAAGGGGGCGGCGCCGGTGGCGATCGCGCGGGCGGAGGGCGGGGGCGAGGGGTTCGCGGGCGTGCTGGCGGGGGTGCTCGGGGCGCAGGGGCGGCTCGCGGTGGGCGACCCGGCCTCGGTGCCGGCGGGGATTTACGCGGAGGAGGCGCTGCGCTGGCTGGGGGCGTGGGACTCGGTCTCGGGGCGGCTGGCGCGCTCGGACAGCGTGCGATCGGCGCTGCTGCTGGTGGAGCGCGGCGAGGCGCCGGCCGGGATCGTGTACGAGACCGACGCGGCGGCGAGCGCGGGCGTGGCCGTGGCGGGCACCTTCCCCGAGGCGAGCCACACGCGGATCGCCTATCCGTTCGCGCTGCTGCGGGGCGCGGGGGCGGAGGCGGAGGCGCTGCTGGGGTTCGTGGAGGGTGCGGAGGGTGCGGCGCTGTTCCGGGCGCGGGGGTTCTCGGTGCCTTGAGGCAGGAAGCAAGGTCGAGGCTCCGCCAAAGGCCCGCCTCTGGAAACGATGACTCAAGTTGCGCCGGGTCCGGGGGCGAGGCTGGCCAAAGGTTCCGACGGCCCGCTTGGGCCGTTGGAAAGGCCAGACGAGGGGGCTCGCCCCCCGCCTTGAAGCAGGGGCGGGTCTGGGCGTAGCCCGGCCTTGCTGACTTCGGACGAGTGGCAGGCCGTGCGTCTGACGCTCGGGGTGGCGGCGCGTGCCGTGGGGTTCGGGCTGCCGGTGGCGGTGCTGGTGGCGGCGGCGATGCGACGGCGGTTCCCGGGGCGCGTCGCGGCGGAGCTGGTGCTGCACCTGCCGCTGGTGCTGCCGCCGGTGGTGACGGGATGGCTGCTGCTTCTGGTGTTCGGGGTGCGCGGCGCGGTGGGGCACTGGCTGCTGGCGTGGTTCGGGGTGAGGCTGGCCTTCACCACGGCGGGGGCGAGCCTGGCGTGCGCGGTCATGGTGTTCCCGGTGATGGTGCGCGCGATCCGGCTGTCGCTGGACGCGGTGGACCCGGGGCTGGAGCAGGCGGCGCGCACGCTGGGGGCGGGGCGGTGGGACAGGTTCCGCACGATCACGGTGCCGCTGGCGCTGCCAGGGGTGGTGACGGGGGCAGCGCTGGCGTACGTGACGGCGCTGGGCGAATTCGGGGCGGTGATCACGTTCTCGGCCGACATCCCCGGGCGGACGCGCACGCTGCCGCTGGCGATCTACGCGGCGCTGCAGAGCCCGGGCGGCGAGGCGGCGGCGGCGCGGCTGTCGCTGGCGTCGGTGGCGCTGGCGCTGGCGGGGCTTGGGGCGGCGGAATGGCTCGGGCGCAGGCGGCTGCGCGCGGGCGGGCCTTGATGGCGGCGGCAGGGAGACCTATTCAGCAGGGGCGCCGGTGGGGCGTCGCCAAGCGGTAAGGCAGCGGACTTTGATTCCGCCATGCGGAGGTTCGAATCCTCCCGCCCCAGCCAGGCTCCCGGACGGGCGAGACGCGGCCGGTGCTCCGCGTCCTACGTCCTGACGGCGGGATTGCGCGTTCAGGCAATACAAACGGCCGAATGCGTTGACCGCTCAGGCAAGCAAGGCTGGGCTCTGCCCAGACCCGCCAGGGGCGAGCCGCCCCTGGACCCGGCGCAACTTAAGTGTGGGTTTACAAAGGCGAGCCTTTGGCGGGGTTCCCGCCTTGAGGCATGGGGGCAGAGCCCGGCCCTGCTTCCTGTCGGCAGGATCAGGCGATCAGCACCGCGCGCAGGTCGTTGACGTTGGTCAGGGTCGGCCCTGTCACCACCAGGTCGCCGATCGCCTGGAACAGCCCGTAGCTGTCGTGCGCCGCCAGCATTGCGCGCGGCGACAGGCCCGCCGCGCGCGCCCGCGCCAGCGTGTCGGGAGTCACGACCGCGCCCGCCGCGTCCTCCGTGCCGTCGATGCCGTCGGTGTCGCCGGCGACCGCCCAGATGCCGGCCTCGCCGTCGAGCGCCACGGCGAGGCCGAGCAGGAACTCGGTGTTGCGCCCGCCGCGGCCTGGCCTGGCGGCGCCGATCGACACCGTGGTCTCGCCGCCGGACAGCAGGACCGCAGGCGCGCGCGCGGGCTCGGCGTGGCGGCGCACGCTGCGCGCGATCCCTGCCATCACGGTGCCGAGCTGCCGGCTCTCGCCTTCGAGCGCGTCGCCGAGCATCAGCGTGGCCAGACCCTCGGCGCGCGCCGCCTCGGCCGCGGCGCGCAGCGCCATCGCCGGCGTGGCGATCATCCGCACGTCGGCCTCCGCCCCCCCGGCGCGGCCCGGCCTGTCTTGGCTCGGGCCAGAGGGGCTCGGGC
>CAXSES010000354.1:2279-3603 GCA_964236225.1 uncultured Acetobacteraceae bacterium | reverse complement strand
TCCCTGGCGCCGCACTCCGCACCGTGGCGAACGGCGCGAGCGCGGCGTCACCCGGCCCGGGCGCCAAGGCGCGGGCGCGACCCGGCGTGGCGCCCAGCAGCATCGCCGCCGCAACGCAGGCCGCCGCCCGCCCGAGCAGCCCGCGCAGCCGCAGCCCGAGCACGAGGTCCAGCGCCAGCAGCGCGGTCGCCGCCGACAGCAGCCACGGCCCGAGCGGCACCTCGCGCCCCGCAGACACCAGAGGCAGCACCGCGCCCGGCCCGCGCCCGGCCTCGCGCAGCACCGGCGCCGCCGCGGCCCGGGCGTCCTGCCGCGCCGCATCGGCGGCCGCATCGGACGCCCCGCCCGTGGCCACGGGCGGCGCCGCGCCCGGCGCGCGCTCCACGCCATCGAGCGCGGTGGCGAGGTTGAGCGAGCGGCGGTCGTTCTCCGGCCCGTACAGCCCGGGCGGGTGGCGCGGCGAGACCGGCGTGGTGGCAAAATCCTGCCCTGCGAGCCCGGTGGCGGCGGCCGGCGGCGGGCCCAGCACGCCGAAGCCGTCCAGCATCTCCGCCGGCGCCAGCCTGGTCCCGTCCGCGGCCGGCGCCACCCCGCCCGAGAGCTGCACCAGCCGCTCCAGCATCGCCACGAACAGCCCCGACAACGGCAGGTTGGACCACTCCGCGTTCGCGGTGACGTGGAACAGCACGATCCGCCCGCGTCCCAGCGTGCGCTCCGTGACCAGCGGCGTGCCGTCTGCCAGACGCGCCCAGCTGTGCGACGCCAGCGCCGCGGCGGGCTCTGCCAGCACCTGGCGCGTCACCGTGACCTCGGCCGGCGCCGCCAGCCCTGCGAACGGGCTGTCGGCGGGAAACGGCGCCAGCCCCTCCGGCTGGCTCCACGACATCGCACCCCCGAGCTGGCGATCGCCGGCGAGCAGCGCCACCGGCAGCAGCCGGTCAACCCCGGCCGCGCCCGCATCCGAGGCTCCAAGGCCGCCACCCGCCGCACCAGCCCCGCGGCCCGCATCGTGCGCCCCCCCGTCCAGCCCCCCATCCGGCCCCCCGACCGGCCCATCGGCGAGCCCGGACGACCCCTCGGACCCGTCCGGCGCGTCGGCGGCGGCAAGCGTCGGCCCGGCGAAGCGGAGCAGCAGCCCGCCCTTCTCGATCCAGGGCCGCAGCAGCCTCGCGTCGGCCGCGCCCACCACGCCGTCCGCCATCACCAGCACCGACACCTCGCGCCCCAGCAGCGTGGCCAGGTCGCCGCGCCGCAGCTCCGACACCGGCGCCAGCGCGCGGTCCAGGTAGAACAGCGTGCCGGTCAGCGGCGTCTCCGCCCCCGC
>CAXSES010000354.1:0-2179 GCA_964236225.1 uncultured Acetobacteraceae bacterium | reverse complement strand
CCCACCGGCCTGCGGCGGAACCGCTCGTCGAGCAGCGCCACCCCGGCCGCGGCGGGCGGTCCCTCCAGCACCAGCCGCGTGAGCTGGTTGCGCAGCTCCACGGGCAGGCTCACCGCGATCTCGGCGACGCGCGCGCCCGCCGGCGCCACGCCCTCCGCGCGGGCCAGAGCCCGGCCGTCCCCCGCCTCCGCCAGCACCGCGAGCCGCGTCTCCGTCGCCTGCGGCAGCAGCGCCACCCTGGCCACCAGCCGGTCCGCCTCCGCGCGCGGCGCCAGCATCAGCCGCATGTCCGCCACCGGCCGCCGCAGCGTCGTGACCGGCCCCACCCCCTCCAGCCCCCGGTCGAACGCCTCGCCGCCGCGCGCCGCCACGCCGTCCGCCACGTACACCACGGCGCCCACGGCCACCGCGTCGCCCAAGGCCTGGGCCGCACCCGCCGCCCCGGCCACGCCGCCGCCCGCTGCCAGGCCCGACGCCCCACCCGGGGCTCCCGACGCGGCCAGCGCCGCCGCGGCGCCCTCCCGGTCGACCGGCCACGGCTTCGGGCGCAGCGCGGCCAGCCTGGGCCGCAGCTCGGCCGCCGGCATCGCGGCCGTGGCGCGCGGCGCAGCGTCGGCGTCGTCGCGGGCGGTGGCGAGCAGCGACACCGGCCGGCCCGCGCGCTCCGCCCGGTCGAGCACCCGCCCCGCCGCCGCGAGCCGCGCCGGCCAGTCCGCCGCCGCCGCCCAGCCGTCATCGACCACCAGCAGCACCGTGCCGCGCCCCGGCAGCACCTCGCGATCCGCGTTCAGCACCGGCCCCGCCAGCCCCGCGATCACCAGCCCCGCCGCCAGCATCCGCAGCAGCAGCAGCCACAAGGGCGTGCGCGACGGCGTCTCCTCGGTGCGACGCAGCCCCGCCAGCAGCCGGATCGCCGGGAACTCCTGCACCCGCGGCGCCGGCGGCGTGGCCCGCAGCAGCCACCACAGCAGCGGCAGCCCCGCCAGCGCCAGCAGCAGGAACGGCGTGGCGAAGATCACGCGCCACGCACCGGGTCGGCCGCGCGCCCGGCCGCCGCACCGCCCGCGTCCGCGCCGGCAACGCCCGATGCCGCGCCGGCAACGCCCGCCGCGCCCTGTGCCCGCGCGTCCGCCGCCCCGTGCGCTCCCGCGCCCGCCGCCCCGCCGCCTGCCGCGAGGCCCGCGCCGCCGGCCGGGCCGGACAGCGCGGCATACAGCGCCAGCAGGGCGCGCTCCGGCGGCTGGTCCGTGTGGTGCACCGCGAAGCCGAAGCCGGCGGTGCGGCAGATCGACGCCAGCCCCGCCTGCTGCGCCGCCAGCGCCCCGGCATAGGCCTCGCGCAACCCCTCGACCCGCGGCACCAGCACCTCCGCCCCGCCGCCCACCTTTGCCCCACCGCCTGCCCTCGCCCCGGCGATGGCCGCCGCCACGGCAGCGCCGCGCCCGGCGACGTCGCGGAACCGCACGCGCCCGCTGTAAGGCAGCGCCGTCTCCGCCGGGTCGAGCACCTGCACGAGATGGCCCGTCACCGGGATCGCGGCCAGCGCCGCCACCGTGGCGCGCACCCCGTCGAGCGGCCCGAGGAAGTCGCCGAGCAGCACCACCCTGGCGTGGCGCGGCAGCTCGGCGCGCGGCGGCAGCCCCTCGTCCGCGGCAACGCCCGCGCGCCCCGCCGCCTCGGACAGCGCCAGCGCCCGCGCCAGCCCGTCCAGCGCCGCCCGCCCCGAGGCCGCCCCGCGCCGCGCCCGCGGGTCCGCGTCCACCAGCCGCACCCGCTCTCCCCCGCGCAGCAGCAGCGAGGCCAGCGCCAGCAGCAGCAGCCCCGCCCGCTCCGACTTCTCCGGCAACGCCGCCGACGAGCGCCAGCGCATCCCCGCGCCGGCGTCGCGCCACAGGCACACCGTCTGCGCCGCCTCCCACTCCGTCTCGCGGATGTAGGCGCGCGACGCCTTGGCGGACTGGCGCCAGTCGATGCGCGTCGCCGAGTCCCCCGGCGTGAACGGGCGGTACTGCCAGAAGCTGTCGCCCTGGCCGACGCGGCGGCGGCCGTGCACGCCCTGCGACACCGTGTTGGCCACACGCTCGGCGGCGACCAGGAGCGGAGGGAGGCCGGAGCCCAGGGCCTCGGCGTGGCGGGAGTCAGGCATCGGCCAGGCAGGAAAGGCCAGGGGCTCTGCCCC
>CAXSES010000353.1:0-3610 GCA_964236225.1 uncultured Acetobacteraceae bacterium | reverse complement strand
AACCGCCGCAGCAGGTGCACCATCACCAGCAGCGCCGGCAGCGCCGTCAGCACCGCCACCCCATAAAACGGCACCCACCCCAGCGCCGCCGCCAGATACCCGGACAGCCCCCCCAGCGTGCGCACGCCCACCACCGCCAGCGACGACAGCAGCGCGTACTGGGTCGCCGTGTAGGCCGCCGCGCACAGCCCCGACAGGTAGGCGATGAACGCGGCGTCCGCCATCGCCTCCGCGAACCCTTCGACCAGCACTTTGAGGTAGAGCACCCGCACGTCGCCGTGCGACGCCGCGACCGCGAAGTACAGCCCCAGCGTCGCCATCTGCGCGAACCCGGTCGCGATCAGCGCGCGCCCGGCGCCGGCCCGCGCCACCAGCACCCCGCCCGCCGCCGACCCCGCCAGGCTCGCGGTCAGCGACGGCAGGAACAGCGCGCGCGCCACCGCCGCCCGGTCGAACCCCATGTCGTGGTAGAACGGGATCGCCATCGGCCCCGCCAGCGCCTCGCCCAGCTTGAACAGCAGCACGAAGGCCAGCACCTCGCCCGCCCCCGGCCGCCCCAGGAACTCGCGCAGCGGCGTCACCACCGCGCTCCGCAGCCGCCCCGCCACGCCCTCGACGCGCGCCGCCAGCACCGCGCCCGGCTCCTCCGCCAGCAGGCTCGTGCCCACCCCCAGCGCCGACAGCCCCGCCATGCACGACAGCGCCCAGTGCCACCCCAGCGGCCCCGCCAGCCCGAGCGCCCCCGCGCCCGACACCAGCAGCGCCACCCGGTAGCCCCACACGTAAGCCGCCATCGCGGCCCCCTGCGCCGCCTGCGGGAACGTCTCGATCCGCCAGGCATCCACCACGATGTCCTGGCTCGCCGACAGGAACGCCACGCCGACCGCGACCGCCACCAGCGCCGGCGCGCGCGACGGGTCGGACCAGGCCAGCGCCAGCAGCGCCGCCGCCAGCGCCGCCTGGATCGCCACCAGCCAGCCGCGCCTGCGCCCCAGCCTGCGCAGCCCAGGCGGCGGGCGCACCTGGTCGAGCAGCGGCGCCCACAGGAACTTCAGGGTGTAGGAGAGCCCGATCCACGCCGTCAGGCCGATCGCGGCCAGCGAGACACCGTGCTCGCTGAGCCACTGGCGCAGCGTCAGGCCGGTCAGGGGCAAGGGCAGGCCGCTGGCGAAACCGAAGGCCAGCATCAGGAAAAGCCGGCGGTCCCTCAGCAAGAAAGCGCTGGGCTCTGCCCAGACCCGCAAAGGGCCGGAGGCCCTTTGATCCCATGACTTAAGAAAGGCGGTCCAGGGGACCTTCCCCTGGCGGGGTCCAGGGGCAGAGCCCCTGGCCTTGCTTCAGGCAGACACAGGCTCAAGCCGCCTGGCTGTCCGACTTCTTCTCGTTCCGCTTGCGCTCGCTCGGGTCCAGGTAGCGCTTGCGCAGCCGCACCGCGCTCGGCGTGACCTCGACCAGCTCGTCGTCCTCGATGTAGGCGATCGCCTGCTCCAGGCTCATGCGGCGCGGCGGGATCAGCAGCATCGCCTCGTCCTTGCCCGAGGCGCGGACGTTGGTGAGCTTCTTCTCCTTGATCGGATTCACGTCGAGGTCGCTCTCGCGCGAGTGCTCGCCCAGGATCAGCCCCACGTACACCTTGTCGCCGGGATCGACGAACAGCGTGCCGCGCTCCTGCAGGTACCACAGCGCATACTGCACCGCCTCGCCCGGCTCCGACGAGATCAGCGAGCCGTTGCGCCGCCCCTCCATCGGCCCGACCCACGGCGCGTAACCATCAAAAATGCGGTTCATGATGCCGGTGCCGCGCGTGTCGGTGAGGAACTCGCCGTGGTAGCCGATCAGGCCGCGCGCCGGGATGCGGAACGTCAGCCGCACCTTGCCGCCGCCGGACGGGCGCATGTCCTGCATCACGCCCTTGCGCCGGCTCATCTTCTCCACGACCACGCCGGAATAGGGCTCGTCCACGTCGACGAGCACCTCCTCCATCGGCTCCTCGCGCTCGCCGGTCTCCTCGTTCTTTCGCGTCAGCACGCGGGGGCGGCCGATGGTCAGCTCGAAGCCCTCGCGGCGCATGGTCTCGATCAGCACGCCGAGCTGAAGCTCGCCGCGGCCGGCGACCTCGAACGCCTCGCTCTCCTGGCTCTCGGTGATCTTGATCGCGACGTTGCCCTCGACCTCGCGGAACAGGCGGTCGCGGATCTGGCGCGACGTCACCTTCTTGCCCTCGCGCCCGCCGAGCGGGCCGTCGTTGACGCGGAACGTCATCGATAGCGTGGGCGGGTCGACGGGGATCGCGTACAGCGGCGCGGTCATCTCCGGCGCGCCGATGGTGTCGGGGATGGTGGAGTCGGTCAGGCCCGCGACGGCCACGATGTCGCCTGCCTCGACCTCCTCGACGGTGACGCGCTCCAATCCACGAAAGCTCATCAGCTTGGTCAGGCGTCCGGTCTCGACCACGCTGCCGTCCTGGCGCATCACCTTGACCGGCATGTTCAGCTTGGCGCGGCCCTGCTCGACGCGGCCGGTGAGCACTCGGCCGAGGAAGTTGTCGTAGTCCAGGATCGAGGCGACCATGGCGAACGGCGCCTCCTTGTTCAGGCGCGTCGGCGGCACGTGGTCCATCACCATGTCGAACATCGGCGCGAGGTCCTTGCGCGGACCCTCCAGCGTCGTGTCGGCCCAGCCGTTGCGCCCCGACGCGTAGAGCATCGGGAAATCGAGCTGCTCGTCGCTGGCCCCTAGCGCCGCGAACAGGTCGAACATCTCGGTGTGCACCTCGTCCGGGCGCGCGTCCTGGCGGTCGACCTTGTTGACCACCACGATCGGCTTGATGCCGCGCGCCAGCGCCTTGGTCAGCACGAACTTGGTCTGCGGCAGCGCGCCCTCGGCGGCGTCCACCAGCACGATCACGCCGTCGACCATGTTGAGGATGCGCTCGACCTCGCCGCCGAAATCGGCGTGGCCCGGGGTGTCGATGATGTTGATGCGGCTGTCGCGCCAGACGACGCTGGTGCACTTGGCGAGGATGGTGATGCCGCGCTCGCGCTCGAGGTCGTTGCGGTCCATCGCCCGCTCCTGCACCTGCTGGTGCTCGCGGAACGAGCCGGACTGGCGCAGGAGCTGGTCGACGAGCGTGGTCTTGCCATGATCGACGTGCGCGATGATGGCGATGTTGCGGATGTCCATGCGGCTGCCTGCGTCTGGCGCCGTGGCTGCGGCGCGGTGTTTCGCGTGTCCGGCCCGAAGGCCACGCCGAAGAAGACGCCGCCCTTGCTGCGGGCGGCTGCGCCGGGCCGGCGGCCGGTCCGAGCCCATGGCCCGGCCCCGGCGCCAAGGCGCGGCGCGTGTCGTGTTGCGGCGCACACATAGGGCGGCGCACGCCCGAGTGCGAGGGAAAACCACGGCGGCGCTCCGCAGACGCCGTCGGCAGGGCGGGAAGGCCGGAACCCCTGCCCTCGACGCAGCCACCGACTCGCCTTTGCGGACTCTTCCCGAACGAACTGGTTTCCAAAGGCCCCGGCCTTTGGCGGGTCTGGGCGTAGCCTGCCGAAGGTTCCGACGGCCCTCTTGGGCCGTTGGAATGGCAGGCGGAGGGGGAGCCCAGCCCTGCCCG
>CAXSES010000352.1:0-3646 GCA_964236225.1 uncultured Acetobacteraceae bacterium | reverse complement strand
GGACCCGGCACAACTTAAGTGTTGGTTTTCAAAGGCGAGCCTTTGGCGGGGTCCCCGCTTCAAGATATGGGGGCAGAGCCCCTGGCCTTCCTTCCCGGGTTTCGAGCCGGGACACGACCGGCCTGCGCCGGACGTCGCGCCCACGCCCGACGAGGCCGCGGCCCGCGGCGGCCCGACACCGGCCGGCTCGCGCGCCACCCGGCCGGTGCCGTGGCCGAAGCCGTCAGAACCAGGTGCGCAGGCCGAAGGTGAAGCGCACGTCGCGAGCGACCCCGCCCTGGGCGCGCGCGTAGTTCCGTGCCTGGCCGAAGGTGCCGAGGTAGGTGACGCCGACGTAGGGCGCGAACTTGCGGCTGACCTCGTAGCGCAGCCGCAGCCCGGCATCGAGGTCGGACAGGCCGGAACCGACCCCGGGCTGGACGTCGGATTTGCTGTAGAAGTTCAGCTCCACCTGCGGCTGCAGGATCAGCCGGTTGGTGAGCAGGATGTCGTAGAAGCTCTCCACCCGCGCCGCGAACCGGCCGCGGTCGCTCACGTAGGCCGTCGCCTCCAGGTCGAAGAAGTACAGCGACAGCCCCTCCACGCCAAGCGCCGCCCAGGTGCGGGTGACACCGCTGTCGAGGTCGACGCGCACCCCGGCCTGCACGTCGAAGAACGTCGAGACCGCGCGGTCGTACAGGAATTCGTGCTGACCGTCGGTGAACCGACCCCGGTTGTCGACCAGCCCCTCCGACTTGATCCACAGCTTGTCGTAGTCCGTGCCCGACCACGCCTGCCCGCTGTAGCGGAACTCCTGGTTGCCGCCGTTGGTGCGATCCTCGAGTTGGTTGAGGACACCGTGGGTGAAGATCGTGTTGTCCATCACCGGCTGCATGCCGCCCACATAGTCGAGCGGCGCGAGGCGAACGCCGTCCTTGACGCCGGCCGGCGTGGTCTGCGCCTGGGCGGCGACGCCGCCGACCAGGCTGATCGCGCAGGCGAGCCAGGCGGCCGTGCGCGCGGCCGTCACGCGACGACGACCGTGCGGAACATGCCCATTTCCATGTGGTAGAGCAGGTGGCAGTGGTACGCCCACATTCCGGCCTCGTCCGCGGTGACCAGGGTGCTCAGCGTCTCGCCCGGCTTGACGATGATGGTGTGCTTGTAGGGCCGGTACTCGCCCTGCCCGTTCTCCAGCTCGCTCCACAGGCCGTGCAGGTGGATCGGGTGCTCCATCATCGTGTCGTTGATCAGCGTGAAGCGCACCCGCTCGCCGAGATGGAGGCGGATCGGCTCGGCCTGGGAGAACTTCCTGCCGTCGAAGCCCCAGATGTAGCGGTTCATGTTGCCGGTCAGGCGCAGGGTGATCTCGCGCGACGGCGGGCGCGGGTCGGCGCCCGGCCGGGTGGCGCGCAGGTCGGCGTAGGTCAGCACGCGCCGCCCGTTGTCTTGCAGGCCGTCGCCCGGCTCCGACAGCCGGTTCATCGGCGTCATGGCCACGTTGTCGACGTTGACGGTGCCGTCCAGCCTGGCGCCCTCCGGATCGCCTTCCGTCCCGGACATGCCGGGCCGTCCGGACCTGGTGGCGCCCATGTGCCCCGCGCCGGCCTTCTCCGGCGTCATGCCGGCCATCCCGGCCATGCCCGCCATGGAGCCCTGGCCCTTGGCCGGCATCCCGGGCATCGGGTCCATGCTCATGCCCGATCTGTCCATGCCCGGCCTGTCCATGCCGCGCTTGCCCGCACCGGACACGGCCCTGCCGGGCATCTTCGCGCCGCCGCCGGCAGCCTTGTCGCCGTCCATCTTCATGCCGCCCATGGCCATGCCGGACATGCCCATGTCGGCCATGGTGCGCAGCGGCCTGGGGTCCATCGGCGGGATCGCGCCCGCCAGGCCGGCGCGCGTCGCCAGGGTGCCGCGCGCGTAGCCGGTGCGGTCCTCGCTCTGCGCGAAGATCGTGTAGGCGGCGTCCTGCGTGGGCCGCACGATCACGTCGTAGGTCTCGGCCGCGCCGATGCGGAACTCGTCCACCGCCACCGGCTCCACGTCGTTGCCGTCCGCCGACACCACGCTCATCACGAGGCCGGGGATGCGCACGTCGAAGAAGCTCATCGACGCGCCGTTGATGAAGCGCAGCCGCACCCGCTCGCCCGGACGGAACAGCCCGGTCCAGTTCGCCCCCGGCGACTGGCCGTTGAGCAGGTAAGTGTAGGTGCTGGCCGAGACGTCGGCGATGTCGGTCGGGCTCATGCGCATCCTGCCCCACGCCAGACGGTCGTCGATCGCCGAACCCAGGCCGTCCTTGCGCACGTCGCGCACGAAGGTGCCGACGGTGCGCTGGTGCAGGTCGTAGTAGTCGCTCTGCATCTTGAGGTTGCTGACGATCTCGTCCGGATCGGTGTCCGACCAGTCCGACAGCAGCACCACGTACTCGCGGTCGAACGGCTGCGCGTAGCCGCCGCGCGGCTCGACGATGATCGCGCCGTACAGCCCGGTCTGCTCCTGGAACCCCGAGTGGCTGTGGTACCAGTAGGTGCCGCTCTGATGCAGGGGGATGCGATAGGTAAAGGTCTCGCCGGGCATGATGCTCGCGAAGCTGAGCGCCGGCACGCCGTCCATGCTGGCCGGCGAGCGGATGCCGTGCCAGTGGATCGAGGTGGGCACGCGCAGGTGGTTGCTGACGTTCAGCGTCACCGTCTCCCCCTCGCGCCAGCGCAGGATCGGGCCGGGGACGCTGGCGTTCACCCCGGTCGCCATCACCTGGCGCCCGGTCATGTTCACCGGCGTCCTGCCGATCGCGAGGTCGAAGTTGGGACCCGTGAGCATTGCGGGAGCGCCAGTGCCGGGAGCGGCCCAGGCGTTGTGCCCGGGAAGGCTGAGCGCCGCACTCGCAAGGGCCGCGCCCTGCACGAAGCGCCGGCGCGTGATCGCGCCGGACCCCGAACCATGTCGAAGGGTCATGATGAAATCTGTCCGTCTGCCACGAGGGATCGGGACCGGCAGCGCCAGGAGGGCGAGGCCGGCGGTCTGAACGGCGTCAGGGCTGGTTCAGGCGATCCGTCTGGGCGGAGGCAGGGCGGGCGGGGCGCTCTGCCCGAGGGACCACCAGGTCGGCTCGGGCGTGAAGCGCACGACCTGGAACGCGACCGCGGCCACTCCGGTGGACCCGGAAGGGGTCAGCCATGCGGCCGTGCACCCGCTCAGGCAGCAGGTCAGGCAGTGGCCACGGTGATCGGAGGCGAGGGGAGGGGGGCGGTGGTCCGCCTCGGCGTGCCGGCCCATCACAGGCTCGGCTATGGCGTGGGCGCCGTGGCCGTGGTGATGGCAGAGCGAGCCGAGGGAGGCGGAGGCCGGCAGGACGGCGAACAGGAACGCCACCTGCAGGAGCAGGCGGGCCAGCAGCTTTCCAGTCCGGGCCGGGATGAATCCCACCATCACGGTCATGTTGTCACGCGCCCGACCATTCCAACCAGCTTGCCCACCTTGAGGGAGGCGTGCCTTCCGGGCCACGCGGCGTTCCTGCGCCGGCCGATCCGGGAAAGACCGGGTCCTGAGAAGGGAAGCAAGGTTGAGGCTCTGCCTCAAACTCCGCCAAAGGCTCGCCTTTGGAATCCATTACTTAAGTTGTGCCGGGTCCAGGGGCGGCTCGCCCCTGGCGGGTCTGGGC
>CAXSES010000351.1:0-3654 GCA_964236225.1 uncultured Acetobacteraceae bacterium | reverse complement strand
AGGAGGGCAGGGGTTCGCGGCCGGCGCCGAGGCAGGCAAGGCCAGGGCTCTGCCCCATGCCTGAAGGCCGGGACCCGCCAGGGCGAGCCGCCCTGGACCGGCACACTTGTAAGGTTTGTACAGGCGGCCTGGGCTTCCCCGCCTGGGACTCCGCCTCGCCGCATTTTGCAGGCGAAGCAGCCTGTTCCTGCTAACGTCCGAAGAGACCCCTGGAACTCACGACAAGTGCAGCCGCTATCCGATCAGCCTCCACCCATCCGCGTGCTGCGACCACGCGCGGCCCAGTTCGTCCTGTATTGGACAATGGGTTTGTCGGCCTTGGCAGGCGGCATCTACCTTCTTCTGCGTCCGTTCCTCTACCCTGCGTCAACGATAGGCGGCGCGATCTGCATCGCGTTCGGCCTCCTGATCGTCACGGTCTCCGTCCTTGTCCTGAAAGCCTACCTTCCCGGGGCATCCTTTCTCCTGCTGGACCAGGACGGTTTCACCCTGCGCAGCTACAACCGTGTCCAGCGTCTGGAATGGCGATCCCTCTCGCGCATGATCGCCCTCGGAAGAAGCTACAGCCGCAACAGCCCGAGTCCCCCGGGGATCAGGATCGTTCCGAAAGGTGATCGGACGCCCGCCTTTCTCATCCCGGACCAATACACCGTCAGGCGACACGAACTCCTGGCGATGATGTCGGATTTGGCTGGCCCGTCCGTCGCCATCGGCTTCCCGGAGATGTCCCCGCAGGACCGGGCTTTCTACGTGCGGCTGGACCGGTTCGGCTACTGGGCGATCGGATCGATGTTTGCGGTGGTGATGGCTGGGTTCGTGGTGGTCGAGCTGCGCCGGGGCAAGCCACTCGCGGACCTTCTGCTCTATGTCGTCGGGCTCTCCGCGTGGGTTTGCCTCCTGTGCTGGGTCAACTCCAGGAACGGCCGCAAGGGCTGACGATCGTTGGCGCCGCCCGGCAGCGTCCCCACGACTCCCGTCATGTCCAGAACCGCGACCTTCCCCACCGCCGGCAACTGGTCCGCCGACACCCTCATTCTTGCTCGCCAATGCCTCATTCTCTGTATCGAGCAGCACCCTCCCGGATCGCTTGACGATCCGCACCACGTCCCTCGTAATGCGGACATAGCCGAGAGATCATCCCCGGCCTGACAAGGGCAGCCCCGATGGGCGACAGCGCCGCCACCGACCACGACCTGCGCGAGCAGGAAGCCCGCATCCGCCAGCTCCAGGCCGACGCGATCCTGAAGGCGTTCGACACCGTCAAGCGGGCCCAGGACATACGCTACGCCCCGTTCACCCTGGTGGCGACCAGCGTGGGCGCGACCGCCGCCCTGTTCGGCGCCGCCATCGCCTTGCTGAAATGGGTCGCGTGACGCAGCGCGGACCGGGCATGTCTCCTTCCCGGCTTCGCGCCGCCCTGGCGGCCCTGCGCTGGTCGCAGCGCGGGCTCGCGGACGCGCTGGGCTGCGACGACCGGCTGGTGCGGCGCTGGGCGTCCGGCGCCGCCTCCGTGCCGCCGGAGGTCGCCACCTGGCTGGCCGCCCTGTCCGCGACTCACGAGACCCACCCGCCGCCGGAGAACTGGCGCAGCCGACCGCTGGCGTCCCTGGCGGCCGACTGAGGCACGACGACGGGCAGGGCAGGGCGGACATCGCCCGCGACGCCGCCCTGCGCGTCCCAGCTCTCGACGCCGCCAAGGCCGTCAGCGTCATCGCCGGCCAGGACGCCGAGGACCGCCCCACCCAAGTCTTCTCCCTCCTGATCTGACCAGCGAACCGACGCGACTTGCTGTCGTCGGTGATCTGCCTGGATGCGACAGGAGCGGCAGGTCCTTGCAACCAGAACCTCATGAAGAAGCAGGTCTTCGCAACCGGGATTTCGCAAGGGAATGGTCATTGACCGAGGTCGTTGGCCAGTCTAGCGTCGTGTCTCAAATAGAACAAAAAGCGTCGGGGAACGGAATGTCGAGTATTGGAACGCCGCCTGTCCGGGACAGGAAGCCGAAGTTCGTCGCGGCCAACAGGATCGCCCTGCTGGCAGGGGTCGCCTTTTTCGGGACGGCCTCGTCCGCCTGGGCGACGTCGTGCGAGATCCTCCGCAACGCCCAGATTCCGAAGGTCACGATCGACAGCGCCACGTCCGTCCCGGCCGGAACGTTCCAGCCTCCCGGCAGCCCCGTTGCGTTCGCCGACCTGCCCGCGTTCTGCAGGGTGGTCGCCACCGTCAAGCCGGTGCCCGGTTCCTCCATCGGGATCGAGGTCTGGCTGCCCACGAGCACCTGGAACGGCCGCTACCAGCAGGTCGGCAGCCATGGCTTCGCGGGCAAGATCTACTGGAGCGAGATGGCGCCCCAACTCCGCCGCGGCTTCGCCACCGCCGCGACCGACGACGGCCACGTCAACGCGACGCCCAACCCGTTCGACGTGAGCTGGGCCATCGGCCATCCCGTCCAGGTCAACGACATGGCGTTCCGCGCCGTGCACGAGACGGTGGAGAACGCGAAGCGACTGATCGCCGCGTACTACGGCAAGGCGGCCATCGCGGCCTACTTCAACGGCTGCTCCGACGGCGGCCGGGAAGGGCTGCGCGAGGCCCACGACTACCCCAGGGACTTCAACGGGGTCATCGCCGGCGGCGCGGCGACTGGGTGGACCCACGCGGCGACGCAGCAGCTCGTGCTCACTCTGAACCTGAGGAACAGCGGCATCCAGGGGGCGGCCGGCGACGCCATCCTGCGCCTGGCGCAGAAGGCGGCGACGGCGGCCTGCGACGCCGCGGACGGCGTGTCCGACGGGCTGATCGGCAACCCGCTGCGCTGCCGTTGGAATCCCCACTCGCTGATCTGCCAGGCGGGCGAGGACCCGGCCAACTGCATCACGCCGCAGCAGGCCGACGCGCTCGCGGACAACATCAAGCCCGTGCTCGACCCGCTCACCCACCAGTGGGTGTTCTCCGGCCTGCCGCCTGGCTCCGACTTCGAGACGATGCGCTGGGGCTACGAGAACGCGCTGGCCCCGTTCGGCCTCGCCAACTACCAGGTCGCGTTCGCCAACCCGTCCTGGGACGGCTCGACCTTCAACCTGCACACCGACCTGCCGACGCTCGACAGCGTGTTCGGCGTGTATGACATGACGGACCCCGACCTGCGGCCGTTCGAGCAGCAGGGCGGCAAGCTGATCCAGTGGCATGGCTGGAACGACGGCGCCTTCACCGCCGGATGGACCGTGCGCTACTACAACGAGGTGGTGGCGCAGACCGGCGACGGCAGCCTGCGCCGGGTCCAGGATTTCTACCGGCTGTTCATGATGCCGGGCGTGGGCCACTGCGCGCCTTCCGTGGACATCGGCCCCGACAACATCGGCGCGGAGAACCAGCTCGCCGTGTCGCCGGACCCGCGCCACGACATCGTCAGCGCGCTGCTGGCGTGGGTCGAGCACGGCACCGCGCCCGGGGAGCTGGTCGCGACCAAGTTCAACGGCAACGACCCGACCAAGGGCATCCAGATGCAGCGCCCGCTGTTCCCGTATCCGGCCGAGGCGGTGTGGAACGGCATCGGAGACACCAACGAGGCGAGCAGCTTCCACTCCTCGCGGCCGAACCCGTTGCCGTAGGCGTTCGGCAGGGGCCGCGAGGCGGCGGCAGGCCTGGACTGTC
>CAXSES010000350.1:0-3662 GCA_964236225.1 uncultured Acetobacteraceae bacterium | reverse complement strand
CCATCCCCGCGCCTCACCCCAGCCGCTCGATCTCCGCCCCGCACGCCGCCAGCTTCTCCTCGACCGCCTCGTAGCCCCGGTCCAGGTGGTACACCCGGCTCACCACCGTCTCGCCGCGCGCCGCCAGCCCCGCCAGCACCAGCGACACCGACGCCCGCAGATCCGTCGCCATCACCGGCGCGCCCTGCAGCGCGCCCACCCCGCGCACGATCGCCGACGAGCCGTGCACGTTGATCCTCGCCCCCATCCGGTTCAGCTCGGGCACGTGCATGAAGCGGTTCTCGAAGATCGTCTCCGTGACCATCGACGCCCCGTCGGCCACCGACATCAGCGCCATGAACTGCGCCTGCATGTCCGTCGGGAACCCCGGGTACGGCTCGGTCATCGCGTCCACCCCGTGCAGCCCGTTCGCGCGGCGCACCAGCAGCGCGTCGCCCTCCTCGCGCATCTCCACGCCCGCCTCGCGCATCGAGCGCGCCACCGCGCCGAGATGCGCGATCCGCCCGCCCTCCAGGCGAACCTCGCCGCCGGTGATCGCGGCGGCGCACGCATAGGTCCCGGTCTCGATCCGGTCCGACACGATGCGGTGCTCGCCGCCGTGCAGACGCTTCCTGCCGTCCACCACCAGCCGCCCGGTGCCCACGCCCTCGATCTCGGCGCCCATCGCCATCAGGCAGCGGCACAGATCCTCGATCTCCGGCTCCAGCGCCGCGTTGCGCAGCACCGTTCGTCCGTCCGCGAGGCAGGCCGCCATCAGCAGGTTCTCCGTCGCCCCCACCGATGCGAACGGCAGCACGATCTCTGCGCCCCGCAGCCCTCCCGGCGCGTCGGCCTGCACGTAGCCGCCTTCGAGGCGGATCGCCGCCCCCATCTGCTCCAGCCCCTTGAGGTGCAGGTCGACCGGCCGCGTCCCGATCGCGCACCCGCCCGGCAGCGACACCCTCGCCACCCCCATGCGCGCCAACACCGGCCCCAGCACCAGGATCGACGCCCGCATCTTGCGCACGATCTCGTAGGGCGCCTCTGTGCTGGTGATCGGCCCCCCCAGGGACAGCGTCCGCCCGGCCGCGTCCTCGTCCACAGCGATGCCGTGCTGCGCCAGCAGCTCCGCCATCATCGCCACGTCGGCCAGCCTCGGCACGTTGGACAGCACCAGGCGCTCGTCGGTCAGCAGCCCGCATGCCAGCAGAGGCAGCGCGGCGTTCTTCGCGCCCCCGATGACAATGGAACCGGAGAGCGGGCGGCCGCCGCGGATGCGGATGCGGTGCATGGGCGTGAACTCCTGGGGGGCCGCCCGGGCCTGGACGGCGCAGCAAGCAAGGTTGAGGCTCTGCCTCAAACTCCGCCAAAGGCAAGCCTTTGGAATCCGTTACTTAAGGGGCGGGGTCCAAAGGCCTCGGTCTTTGGCGGGTCCGGGTGGAGCTGCCCGAAGGTTGCGATGGCCCGTCTGGGCCGTTGGAGTGGGCAGCGGAAGGAGAGTCCGGCCTTGCCTGCTGCCTCAGAGCCGCGGCAGCGCCACCCCTCGCTGGTGCATGTACTTTCCTGCCCGGTCCGCGTACGACGTCTCGCACGGCCCTGCGCCCTGGAGGAACAGGAACTGGCAGATGCCCTCGCCGGCGTAGATCTTGGCCGGCAGCGGCGTGGTGTTGCTGATCTCGATTGTGACCTGCCCCTCCCATTCCGGCTCCAGCGGCGTCACGTTGACGATGATCCCGCAGCGCGCATAGGTCGACTTGCCCAGGCAGATCACCAGCACGTCGCGCGGCACGCGGAAATACTCGATGGTGTGGGCGAGGGCGAAGCTGTTGGGCGGGATGACGCACACCGGGCCGCGCCGTGTCACGAAGCTGGCCTCGCTGAACGCTTTGGGGTCGACGATGGCGCTGTCGACGTTGGTGAAGATGCGGAATTCATCGGCGACGCGCGCGTCGTAGCCGTAGGACGACAGCCCGTGGCTGATCACGCCGTCGCGCTGCTGGCGGGGCGAGAACGGCTCGATCATCTGGTGGCTCGCCGCCATCTCGCGAATCCAGGTATCGGGCATCACGGGCATCGGGCTGTCCTGGGGCGTGCGGGCCTTGGATCGGGGTCGTCGCGGGAACGCCGCGTCGCAGGCCGCAACGCCACGTCGCAGACCGTCTAGACCAGCCATCCGAAGGCGGCAAATCGCGCCGTCCCGCAACGGCCAGATGCGATGACCGATTCAGCAGGCAGGCCAGTGGCTCTGCCCCCATGGCTGGAAGCGGGGACCCCGCCAAAGGCAGGACTCTTGGAACCCTTCTCTTAAGTAGCGCCGGTCCAGGGGGGCTCCCCCTGGCGGGGTCCAGGGGCAGAGCCCCTGGCCTTGCCTGCCTTGCCAGGTCAGAACCCGGGCCGTCGATACCAGCCGCATGGGTCCCGAAGGGCTCGCCCTCAGGCGAGGTCCAAGGCACAGCCTCGACCTCGCCTGCCGCCCTTCTCCTGCAACCGCCGTCCCGGGCGCTGTCAGCTCTCGTTTTGTGTCCTGTCCGCATCTTCCTCAGGAATCCCCGCGTCAGTTGCGTCGCGGTTCCTGCTCTGCTGCTTGCGCCGGTGCAGGTTCTCGCGCAGTGCCGCAGCCTGCGCCGCCTCGCGCCGGCGCAAGGCTTCGCGGGCGGCTTCGGTGAGGGCGGGACGTTGCGGCCGCACTGTCATGTCCAGGTCCTCCGACGAACGCCAACCTGGCGGCCACGCACCCGGAAATTGGCCTGGCCGACGCTCTGACGGTTCCGCGGTGGTGCTGCTGGAGGGGATTGAACTCTCGACCTCTCCCTTACCAAGGGAGTGCTCTACCACTGAGCTACAGCAGCGATCCGACGTGAACCGGTGTTTTCCTAGGGGCTGATCGGTTCGCGTGCAAGGCCCCGCGTGCAGCGCCATCTCCCGCGCGCCGGCCGCTTGACAAACACGTCATCGCGCTCCGCGGCCTGGGCCGGGGGCGACGAGTTTCCTTGACGCGCCGCACCGGCGCTGCCACCCCGGCGGCAACGCCCCGGCGGGCGACGTCGAACTCCCGCCGCACTGATCCAGCCACGCCGGAGCCGTCCATGTCCCACCCCAGCCTCAGGATCACGCATTTCGAGGACCGCGACGCGCCCGCCGACTTCGCGTTCGAGGTCTGGAACCCGCGCGCCGCCGCCTACGAGCCGTGCGCCGGCCTGGACCTTGCCCTGGAGCGCGTCGGCCGGCTTGCCCAGGAGGTCCATGAGTTGTGGGTCGCCAAGGACCCGGCCCTGGCCGCGATGCGCGACCCGCCCGACATCGACGGCGACTCCGAGTTCGCCGAGCTGCGCGTCTCCGCCCAGGCCAACCGCCACTACGACGTGCGCTCGTTCGACAACACGGAGTGGCGGCATTTCACGGGCTACATCTCGCAGGCCGCCGCGCACATCTGCGGCGAGGTCGGCTACGCCAGCCCGGTGCTCGCGGCGCCGGAGCAGCCGCCGCTCAGGCCGCAGTCGCGCACCGCCAGCTAGCTCCCTGCGGGCGGGCTCCCGCGCCCGGCCCCACGAGGACGAGGGAGCGTGGCGACCCGCCCCGCGGAGCCCGCCCCGCTTCCCGGGACCGCTCCGCACCGCGGCAGCGACGGACCGCGGCAACGACGGACCGCGGCAACGACGGACCGCGCCAGGCCCCGCCGCGGC
>CAXSES010000349.1:0-3670 GCA_964236225.1 uncultured Acetobacteraceae bacterium | reverse complement strand
GCCTTTGGAATCCATTACTTAAGTCAAGCCGGCCCAGGGGCGAGGCTGGCCAAAGGTTTCGACGACCCACTTGGGTCGTTGGAAAGGCCAGACGAGGGGGCTCGCCCCTGGCGGGTCTGGGCGTAGCCTGCCAAAGGTTCCGACGATCTTCTTGGATCGTTGGAATGGCAGGCGGAGGGAGAGCCCAGCCTTGCTTGCTCCCATGCTGACCTCGCCCGAGCCCGCGCTCCGCCTGCGCGGCGTGGTGCGGACCTACCGAAGCGAGGCCGGCGGCCTGGACGTGCTGCGCGGCGTCGACCTGGAGCTGCGCGCAGGCGAGATCGTCGCCCTCGTGGCTCCCTCCGGCACCGGCAAGTCCACGCTGCTGCACACCGCCGGGCTGCTGGAGCGCCCGGACGGCGGCGCGGTGATGGTCGGCGGGCGCGACGCCGGCGCGCTGGGCGACACCGAGCGCACCCGGATACGCAGCCGCTCCATCGGCTTCGTCTACCAGTTCCACCACCTGCTGGCCGAGTTCACCGCGCTCGAGAACATCGTCCTGCCGCAGATGATCGCCGGCACCCGGCGCCGCGACGCGGAGGCCCGGGCCGGCGCGCTGCTCGCCGCCTTCGGCCTCGCCGCCCGCGCGCGCCACCTGCCTGGCCAGCTCTCCGGCGGCGAGCAGCAACGCGTGGCGATCGCGCGCGCTCTCGCCAACGCGCCACGGGTGCTGCTGGCCGACGAGCCCACCGGCAACCTCGACGTGGCCACCGCCGACACCGTGTTCGCGGAGCTGATGCACGCGGTTCGCGACCAGGGTGCTGCGGCGCTGATCGCCACCCACAACACGGAGTTGGCGTCGCGCATGGACCGCGTCGTCACGCTGCGCGACGGGGTGCTGGTGGGGGTGCGCTGAGGGCAGCAAGCAAGGCCGGGCTCTCCCTCCGCCTGCCATTCCAACGGCCCAAGAGGACCGCCGGAACCTTTGACAGGCTCCGCCCAGACCCGCCCCTGCTTCAAGGCGGGCGGCGAGCCGCCTTTGGGCCGGCATCCGGAAGGCAGGCCGGGCGCTTCCCGGGTGCGGGTTTTCAGAGGCCGTGGCCTTGGCGGGATCGAAGGGCAGAGCCCTTTGCCCTGCTTTCCCGGACATCGCGATCATGCACGACGACCCAGTCGCCACCTGCCGCGCGATCTACGACGAGGTCGCGGCGTTCTACGCCGCCCTCGCGCCCCAACTCGGCTCCGCAGCGCGCGGCTACGAGATCCTGTACGGCCCGCCGCTGCACGCGCCGCCGGTCCTGTTCGTCGGCACCCAGCCCGGCGGCACCCGCGTCAGCCAGCACCGCGCGCATGGCGCCGACCTCGGCGGCGCGTGGCCCGAGGGCTGCGAGTACGCGACCGCCCCCTGGCCGATGGCGGCGCATATGCGCGCGATGTTCGGCGTGGCTTTGCTGTCGCGCTGCACCGGCACCAACGCCGTGTTCCTGCGCGCGCCCGACGTCGTGACCTATCGACGCGAGCTGGAGGCCGGGCTGCGGCGCGAGGTCGCGGCGTTCTGCGCGGCGCGGGTGGAGCGGATGGTGCGGGCGATGCGGCCGGAGCGGATCGTGGCGATCGGCTTCGACAGCCTCGCCGCGTTCGGGCCGAGCGAGCCGGTGCTGTGGGGCGCGTCCGGCCGCGCCCTGCTGCGCGCGGGCGCGGTGGCCGGGCGGCCGGCGCTCGCCACGCTGCACCTGACCGGCGCATGGATAAGCGGGCCCGACCGGCGCGCCATGACCGAGGGGCTGCTCGGCCGGCTCGGCCTCTTGCCCTGACCGGGCTGCCGCAGCATTGCCGTTGTCCTGCCCGGCGTTTCGTGGAACGACCCTTCCGTCATGCCGGGTCCAGGGGCGGCTCGCTCCTGGCGGGTCCCCGCTTTCAAGGCATGGGGCAGAGCCCTGGCCTTTGCTTCCTTCCCGGCCCCAAAAGGAGATCCCCCCGATGGCGCGCGGCACTGCCCATGACCAGTCCGTCGAGGCCCTGTGCCGCGCGGAGGCGCTGGCGGCGGGGCATGACCCCGACGAGCGGGTCGAGCGTGCGAACGCGAGGCCGTGGCCGCGCTGGTGCGAGTATCGCCCCGCGGTGACGGCGGCCCTGACCGCGGAGCGGGCGAGAGCGGCGGCTGCGGCGGTGGCGGGCGCCGGGCCGATGCCGCAGCCGGCCGCGTACCGCGACAGCCCGCTGGTGGTGTTCGGGCAGCACGAGGAGTCCACGCTGACGCAGATGCGGAGCTGCATGAGCGTGGGCAACGCGGTGGCCGGGGTGATCTGCGCGGACGGGCACCTCGGCTATGCGCAGCCGGTCGGCGGGGTGATCGCCTACGAGGGGCAGATCAGCATCTCGGGGGTGGGTTTCGATATCGGATGCGGAAACATGGCGGTGCGGCTGGACGTGCCTTACGCCGAGGTGCGGGCGCGGGCGCCGGAGATCCTGGCCGACATACGCCGCGTCGTCTCGTTCGGGGTCGGGCGGGTGAACGACGAGCGGGTGGAGCATCCGCTGCTCGACGACCGCGCGGCCTGGGAGGCGTCGGGGATGGCGGACTACCGGGCGAAGGCCGCGACGCAGCTCGGCACGGTGGGCTCGGGCAACCACTACGTCGACCTGATGGCGGACGAGGACGGCCTGGTCTGGATCGGCGTGCATTTCGGCAGCCGCGGCCTGGGCCACACCGCGGCGACGCGCCACCTCAGGCTCGCCGGCGGGCGGGACGGGATGCACGTGCCGCCGGCGGTGGTGGACGAGGCGGGCGAGGTCGGGCGGCAGTACCTCGCCGCGATGGAGCTGGCCGGGCGCTACGCCCATGCCGGGCGCGAGTGGGTGGTCGAGCGCGTGCGGCGGATCATCGGCGCCGCCGTGACGGAGAGCCACCACAACCATCATAATTTCGCCTGGCGGGAGTCACACGGCGGGCGCGACCTGTGGGTGGTGCGCAAGGGTGCCACGCCGGCATTCCCCGGGCAGACCGGGTTCGTGGGCGGCTCGATGGGCGACGACGCGGTGATCGTGCAGGGGGTGGACGGCGAGCGGTCGCGCGCGGCGCTGTACTCCACGGTGCATGGCGCGGGGCGGCTGTTCGGGCGGGCGATGGCCAAGCGGACGTTCTCGCGCACGCAGATGGATGCGTGGCTGCAGGAGAGGGGCGTGCTGCTGGCAGGCGGGGACCTGGACGAGAGCCCGATGGCGTATCGCAGGCTGCCGGAGGTGCTGGCGCAGCAGGGGGAGACGATCCGGGTGCTGCACACCCTGCGGCCGTTCGCGGTGGCGATGGCGGGCGGGAACGATGCCGACCCATGGAAAGATTGATCCACAAACCGTGAAACACACTCAGGACACGAAGGACCGGATATCTGCATCCCTGAAAGGCAAGAGGCCAGCCGGCTTCTCCCTGCTGAAGTCCTGCCCCGTCTGCGGAGTGCAGATGAACGCACCCAATCTCGGCCGACATCAGCCGGTGTGCGAAGCCAAAACCAGGAACGACAGGTTCCCTGAAAAGACCGTTCAGCAGATGAAGGTCCTGCGGCGCAGGCTCCGACCCTACGGGTTGACCTTGGACACATATGCGACGCTGTGGGCGAAGCAGGGAGGCGTTTGCAACATATGCGGCGGGGACAACAAGCGTCGGAGCCTTGCGATCGACCATTGTCATAAG
>CAXSES010000348.1:0-3673 GCA_964236225.1 uncultured Acetobacteraceae bacterium | reverse complement strand
CCCCGCCTTGCCTTCCCCGCCGCGCGTGCCTAGTCTGCCGCCATGTTCGGCGGTGCCCCCATGTTCCAGTGCCTCGCGCGCACCTTCCTGCGGTTCCGCCTTCTGGCGTTCGTCGCCGGCGCCTTCGTGACCGGCGGACGGCTCCTCCTCCTCCGACTTAGCCGCCCCTGAGCGACTCGCCGGGCCGTTGACGCCGCGCCGGCGCCGCTCAGGGGCCGACGCGCCCGAGCCATGCCTGCGCACGCCCTTCGCCGTGGCCCACGAGGCGCCGCAGTAGGTTCGTGCGCCGCGGCAGGCCCGCCCTTGCCCCACGACCGCCCGAGGACACGCCCAATGACCACCGCGCACCCGAGCTTCGGCGAGCTGGCGGCAGGCCGCGCCATCATCTTCGACACCACGCTGCGCGACGGCGAGCAGTCGCCGGGCTTCTCGATGAACCTCGCAGAGAAGCTGCGCATGGCGGAGGCGCTGGCGGCTCTGGGCGTGGACGTGATGGAGGCGGGCTTCCCGATCGCCTCGCCCGGCGACTTCGACTCCGTGCGCTCCATCGCCGAGCTGTTCGGCCGCGACGGCCCGGTGGTGTGCGGCCTGGCGCGCTCTGCACCGGGAGACATCGCGCAGGCGGCGGAGGCCACGAAGCCTGCGGCCCGGCCGCGCATCCACACCTTCATCAGCACCTCGGCGCTGCACATGAAGTACAAGCTGCGCATGGAGCCCGACGCGGTGCTCGACGCCGTGGCCGCCTCCGTCGCCCTGGCGCGCAACCACGTCGCCGACGTCGAGTGGTCCGCGGAGGACGGCAGCCGCACCGACCCCGACTTCCTGTGCCGCTGCGTCGAGGCGGCGATCCGGGCGGGGGCGAGCACGATCAACATCCCCGACACGGTGGGCTACGCGCTGCCGGCGGACCTGTCGCGCATCTTCGCGATGGTGCGCGAGCGGGTGCCGGGCGCGGACGGCGTGGTGCTGTCCACGCACAACCACGACGACCTCGGCCTCGCGGTGGCCAACACGCTGGCGGCGGTGCAGGCCGGCGCGCGCCAGATCGAGTGCACCGTCAACGGCATCGGCGAGCGCGCCGGCAACGCGGCGCTGGAGGAGGTCGCGATGGCGCTGCGCACCCGGCCGGACGCGGCGCCCTACACGCACGGCATCGAGACCACGCGCATCCTGCGCACCTCGCGGCTGCTGGCGACGATCACCGGCTTCGACGTGCAGCCCAACAAGGCGATCGTCGGGCGCAACGCCTTCGCCCACGAGAGCGGCATCCACCAGGACGGCGTGCTGAAGAATGCGCAGACCTACGAGATCATGACGCCGGAGAGCGTCGGCTGGTCCAAGACCTCGCTGGTGATGGGCAAGCATTCCGGGCGCGCGGCGTTCCGCGACAAGCTGGCGGGGCTGGGCTACGCGGGGCTCGGCGACAACCAGCTCAACGACGCGTTCCGCCGCTTCAAGGACCTCGCGGACAGGAAGAAGGTCGTCTACGACGACGACTTGGTGGCGCTGGTGGACGAGACGCTGGGACGCGCGGAGGACAGGGTGCGGTTCGTGGCGCTGGACGTGCGGGCGGGCTCGCGCGGGCCGGCGCACGCGGCGCTGGAGCTGGAGGTGGACGGCGAGGTGCGCGCCGCCTCGGCGAACGGGGACGGGCCGGTGGACGCGGCATTCAACGCGATCCGCGGCGTGTTCCCGCACGAGGCGGCGCTGCTGCTGTTCTCGGTGGGCGCGGTCACGGAAGGCACCGACGCGCAGGCGCGCACCACGGTGCGGCTCCAGGAGGCGGGCAAGATGGTCGACGGGCAGGGGGCGGACACCGACACCATCGTCTCGGCGGTGCGCGCCTACGTGCACGCGCTCAACAAGCTGCTGGTCAAGCGGGCGCGGACCGAGCCGGCGGCGATGGAGGCCTGAGGAAGGCGATACCTCAGCGATACCAACGGCCGAGTGCGATGGCCGGTCATGCAAGCAAGGCTGGGCTCTCCCTCCGCTGGCCATTCCAATGGCCCAAGCGGGCCATCGGAACCTTTGGCCAGCTACGCCCAGACCCGCCCCTGCTTCAAGGCGGGGGGCGAGCCGCCCCTGGACCCGGCGCAACTTAAGTATTGGTTTCCAAAGGCAAGCCTTTGGCGGGGTCCAGGGGCAGAGCCCCTGGCCTTCCTTGCTGAACCAGCCCTCGCATTTGGCCGCTGGTATCAGGCCGGTCCAGGGCGGCTCGCCCCCGCAGGCGGGTCCTGGCAGCGCCCGGCCGCGCCTAACGTTTCCTAAACGCTTTGGCCGGTATGGTCATGCGGGTCAGGAGTGGCCGGGGAGCGTCGATGGGCAGCGCAGGGTGGCTGGGGCGGTTCCGCGTCGATTCGGACGGCACCACGGCGGTCGAGTTCGCGATGGTGGCGATGCCGTTCCTGATGCTGCTGCTGTTCGTGTTCGAGCTGTCCTACGACCTGTTCAGCCAGTCGGTGCTCGACAACGCCCTCCAGCTCGCCGCCCGCCAGCTCCAGACCGGGAACGCCCAGAACGTGCAGGACGGCAACGACTTCATCGTGAAGTACATGTGCCCGGACCTGAACGGGCTGCTGATGTGCAGCAACGTCTACGTCGACGTGCAGCGGATCGCCCCGACCTCCACCCAGGACTACTGGGACTACACCACCGGCTCGGCGCCGGTCTCCGACGGCACGCTCGACCTTAGCGGCTACGTCGCGGGCAGCTTCTGCAACTCCGGCCCGTCGCAGCTCCTGCTCGTCAGCGCGGTCTATGTCGGCCCGAGCTTCATCGGCGGCCTGCTGCCGGGCGTGCTCTCCGTCACCTATGGCGGGCGGCTCGTGCACCCGACCTACTCGAGCGTCGGCATCGTGAGCGAGGCCTACACGCCGAGCGCCGCGACGCAGGGCGCGGCGAAGTCATGCTGAGCCGCGCCGGCCGGGAGCCCCCGCGCGGCCGCGCGCCCTGCGGCGCCGGGCCGGCGTCACGCCTCTGGCGCGCCAGGCCATCGCGCCTGTGGCCTGCGCCGCCGCCGCGCCGCCTGCGCGAGCTGGCGGCCTGCCGTCGCGGCGTGGCGGCGCTGGAGTTCGCGCTGGTCGCGCCGATCATGATCGTCATGATGATCGGCGTGTTCGACATCGCCAGGGCGATGACCGTGCAGCAGGAGGTGTACAACAGCACCCACTCGATCCTGGTGTCGGCGAGCAGCCTGGCGGTGCAACCCGACAAGACGACCTCGCTGACGCCGACGCAGGTGCAGCAGAGCCTGTCCGCGGTGTTCGCCGCGATCCCGGGGCGCCGCAACGGCACGCTGTCGGGCGTCACCGGGGTCATCCTGACCTCGGTCAACTTCACCCAGTCCGACCCGAGCTGCAAGCCGACCCAGTCCGTGCCGTGCAGCTACGTGCCCAGCGTCGCCTGGAGCGTGGCCTACGCCGACCCGGCCGGCCGCAACGGCGGCAACGCCAGCTCGTTCGAGGCCGCGACCCGGCCCTGCATGCAGCTCAACCAGACCGCTCCCACGCAGGCCGCTCCCGGCGACCTCACCTCGGTGCGCACGCTGAGCCTGACCAACCCGGACCCGATGCTGGTCGTGGACACGCACTACCGGTACACGCCGCTGTTCTTCAGGTTCGTCACCGGCCCGATCGATTTCTGGTCCTCCGGCTACTGGCCGATCCGCAGCTTC
>CAXSES010000347.1:0-3680 GCA_964236225.1 uncultured Acetobacteraceae bacterium | reverse complement strand
CCGCGACGCCGGCGCCATCGTTCCCGCCGCCGCCCCTGTTCCCGCCGCCATCGTTCCCGCCGTCCCCGTTCCCGCCGCTCCTGTTCCCGCCGACGACGACGGCCTGCGCTGCGGCGGCTGCGGCGCCAAGGTGGCCGCCGACGTGCTGGGGCGCGCCGTCGGCGGCCTGCGTCCGTTCCCGCGCGCCGAGGTGCTTGCCGGCCTGGACGCCGCCGACGACGCCGCGGTGGTGGATTGCGGCGGCCCGCGCCTGCTGGTGCACAGCGTCGACCAGTTCCGCGCCATCGTCGACGACCCCTATTTGTTCGGGCGCATCGCCGCGACGCACGCCCTGTCCGACCTGTTCGCCTGCGGCGCCGAGCCGCACACCGCGCTCGCCCTGGCGACCGTGCCCTACGGCGCGCCGCGCAAGGTCGAGGCGGAGCTGTCCGCCCTGATGCGCGGCGCAGGCGAGGTGCTCGCCGAGTGCGCCTGCACCCTGGTCGGCGGCCACAGCGCGGAGGGCGCGGAGCTGGCGCTCGGCCTCGCGGTCAACGGCCTCGCCGCGCGCGACGGCGCGGTGCTGCGCAAGGCCGGGCTGCGTCCCGGCGACGCGCTGGTGCTCACCAGGCCGCTCGGCACCGGCACTCTGCTCGCCGCCGACATGCGCGGCCGTGCGAGGGGGCGCTGGGTGGCCGCCGCGATCGCGCACATGCAGCGCCCCAACCGCGAGGCCGCCGCGGTGCTGCGCGCGCACGGCGTGCTCGCCGCCACCGACGTCACCGGCTTCGGGCTCGCCGGGCACCTGCTGGAGATGCTGCGCGCCTCGGGGCTGGACGCGGAGCTGTGGCTGGAGCGCGTGCCGCTGCTGGACGGGGCGCTGGAGACCGCCGCGATGGGGCTGCTGTCCTCGCTGCACCCCGCCAACGCGCGGCTTGGCGACGCCGTGCGGAGCGAGCCCGGCCCACGCCGCGCCCTGCTGTTCGACCCGCAGACCAGCGGAGGGCTGCTGGCCGGCGTGGCGCCGGGGCGGGCCGCCGCCTGCGTCGCCGCGCTGCACGCGGGCGGGGACCTCGGCGCCGCGATCGTCGGGCGCGTGGCGGCACGGGCGGGCGACGGCCCGCGGATCAGCGTGGCCGGCGGCTGACGCGGGGCGAGGAAGGAAGGCCAGGGGCTCTGCCCCCATGCTTCAAGGCGGGGACCCCGCCAAAGGCAGGGCCCTTGGAACCCATTAGTTAACTAAAGCCGGTCCAGGGGGCTCCCCCTGGCGGGGTCCCCGCTTCCAGGCATGGGGGCAGAGCCCTGGCCTTGCCTGGGCCTGGGTCGCGCGCGGCCTGGCGTGTCGATCACCCACCATTTGGTGTTCTCGGCCACGGCAACAGTGGGGTTGCGCCGGGGTTGGCACTGCTTCGGCCAGGCTGTCGGGGCGGGGACCGGGGGAACGGCTCGTGTTTGTGCTGCTGGTGGAGGACGAGGCCCTCATCCGAGAAATCATGGCGGAGAGCCTGGCGGATGCCGGCTACGGGGTCATCGAGGCGGGCACCGGGGACGAGGCCATCGCGCTGATCCGCGGCCACGCCCACGAGTTCGGCATCGTCGTGACCGACTTCCACATGCCCGGCGCCGCGACCGGCGCCGACGTGGCGGCCTGCCTCGGCGTGGAGTATCCCGGCATTCCCGTGGTGATCGTCTCGGGCCGGCCGGACGTGTTCAGGGTCGGCTGGCAGAGCAGGCTGGGCTACGGGCTGCTCCGCAAGCCCTACGTCGCGCGCGACCTGGTGGCGATCATCCGGCGGATGACGGAGCCGGCGCAGCCTTCCTGACGCGGCACGGCTGGCGGGGCCGGCGGCCGTTGCGCGGGGCGGGCGTGCCTCGCGGGGCGGGCGTGCCTGCGCGGGATCAACCGGCGGTCGCGTCTGGCGTCTGGGCGCGCTTGCGCTCGATCACGTCCCAGATCGCCGCGGACAGGTCCACGCCGTCGAAGCGCGCGATCTCCTGCAGCCCGGTCGGCGAGGTGACGTTGATCTCTGTCAGCCAGTCGCCGATCACGTCGATGCCGGTGAAGATCAGCCCCTGGGCGCGCAGCACCGGCGCGATGGCGTCGCAGATCTCGCGGTCGCGCGCCGTCAGCCTCGACAGCTCGGCGCGCCCGCCGACATGCATGTTCGAGCGCGCCTCGCCCTGCGCCGGCACCCGGTTGATGGCGCCCATCGGCTCGCCGTCCACCAGGATGATCCGCTTGTCGCCCTGCCGCACCGCCGGCTCGTAGCGCTGGATCATCAGCGGCTCGCGGGAGCGGGAGAAATGCATCTCCAGCAGCGAGGCCAGGTTCTCGTCGTCCTGCCGGATGCGGAACACCCCGGCGCCGCCGTTGCCGAACAGCGGCTTGACGATGATGTCGCGGTGCTCGGCGCGAAAGGCGCGGATCGCGTCCAGGTCCCACGTCACCAGCGTCGGCGGCATCAGCTCGGGGAAGTGCGTGACCAGCAGCTTCTCCGGCGCGTCGCGCACCGATTTCGGGTCGTTGACCACCAGCGTGCGCGGGTGGACGTGCTCCAGCATGTGGGTGGCCGTGATGTAGGCCATGTCGAACGGCGGGTCCTGGCGCATCAGCACCACGTCCATCCCCGCCAGGTCGAGCGTCAGCGCGTCGCCGAACGCGAAATGCGCGCCCCGCTCTCGCCGGACGGTGACGGGGCGGGCCCGCGCGGTCAGCCGCTCGGTGCGCGCGGCGCCGGGCGAGGCCTTGCCCTCGCGCAGCGCCAGGGCGCGCACGTCGTAGTGCCAGAGCGCGTGGCCGCGGCGCTGCGCCTCCAGCATCAGCGCGAAGGTCGAGTCGCCGTCGATGTCGACGGCCTCGATGGGGTCCATCTGGACCGCGACCCTGAGCGTCATGCCGGCCTCCCTCGGTTTAACAGCCATGCCCTGATGCATCGACCTGTCAGAAAGCAAGGCTGGGCTCTGCCCAGACCCGCCAAAGGCAAGCCTTTGGAAACCGATTTACTTGAGAAAGTGGATTCCAAAGGCTTGCCTTTGGCGGAGTTTGAGACTCATGCCTGAAAGCGGGGCCTCAACCTTGCTTGCTTCGCCCGTCACTTCAGCAGCGACATCAGCCTCCGGCCGTCCGGGCTGCCCATCTCCGCCTTGTCGATCGTGCCCTCGCCGTCCTTGTCGGCGGCCTTGAACCGATCCTCGACCAGCCTGAGGTACTCCGCCTTGTCCAGCGTCGCGTCGCTGTCCGCGTTGGCCTGCCCGAACGCAGCGGAGCCGACCCGCCCGGACAGCTCCTTGCGGCTCAGCGTGCCGTCATGGTCGCGGTCCAGCTTGTCGAACCGGTAGGCCGCCGCGCTCTTCGCCTCCGCCAGGCTGAGCGTGCCGTCATGGTCCAGGTCGAACCGGCCCTGGTCGTAGCCGCCCTGGATGCTGTTGCCAGGCTTGTCGGCCAGCGTCTCTGTCGAGTCGGTGGACTGCCCAGCGACAGGCGTCTGCGCGGCAGGCGCGGCGCCTTGCGCCCGCGCGCCGGTGGCGCTGCCCGCGATCAGCAGGGCGGCGGAAAGCATCTGGGTCACGCGCAACTCGGTTCTCCTGGGATGGGCCGGCCACGCCGGCGCGAGAGCGGCTGTCCGCCGTGCCGGACCGCGCGGCACCGCCTGTCGCCGTCGTGAACACCGGGCAGGCGAACTGGTTGCGGCGCCTCGCGG
>CAXSES010000346.1:2041-3685 GCA_964236225.1 uncultured Acetobacteraceae bacterium | reverse complement strand
GGCGGGGTCCCCGCCTCGAAGCATGGGGGGCAGAGCCCCTGGCCTTGCCTGCCTTGCTAAAGCTCCACCTCCAGCGCCACCGTCACCGTCTGTTCCGGCGGGATGCGGAAGAACTCCATCGGCGTCAGCCCGGTGCGCCCGAGGAACAGGAACGCCCGGCGCCGCAGCCGGTTCAGCCACCGCCCGTGCCCGGCCGCGACCGGCTGCCCCAGGTAGAACACCGCCTTCTTCCATTCGAACGGCACCGCGTCCGCGAGCACCCGGCCCACGTCCGGCATCTCCATGAAGCCGAATCGCGCCGTGCCCCGGAAGAACCCCTCGCCGAGCGGCTCCATGCTGAGCCGCCCCCCCGTGACGAACGGCCTGTCGCTGGTCTCCACCTTGAGCAGCATCACCCGCCGGCTGCGCACGTGCGACAGCAGCCAGGCGTGGCGCCCGACCAGCGGCACCTGGTCGAGGTCGCCGGTCAGGAACACCGCGGTCTCCCCGTCGCGCGCCGTCCAGGCGTGCATCGACGCGCGGAACCGCGCGACCGGCATCCCCCACTCCGCCATCGAGCGCCGGTAGCGCACGCGCCCGTCGGTCCAGACCGCCATCACCCCGAACGCCACCAGCGCGATCGCCAGCGGCAGCCAGGCGCCGGACAGCAGCTTGGCGAGGTTGGCCACCAGGAACGCCGCCTCGACGACGAGGAACGCGCCCACCAGCGCCAGCGCCCGCCCGCGCCCCCAGCCCCACACCCTGCGCAGCACCTCGTAGTAAACGATCGAGGTGATCGTCATGGTCCCGATCACCGCCAGCCCGTAGGCGGCGCCGAGCGCGTCCGAGGTCCTGAACCCGAGCACGATCGCGACGCAGCCGACCGCCAGGACGGCGTTGATCGCCGGCACGTACACCTGGCCCTCCGTGTCGGCCGAGGTGTGGCGGATCGCGTAGCGCGGCGCGTACCCCATGTTGACCGCCTGCTGCGCCAGGGAGAACGCTCCGGAGATCAGCGCCTGGCTGGCGATGATCGCCGCCAGCGTCGACAGCGCCACCATCGGGTAGATCGCCCAGCGCGGCACCAGGGAGAAGAACGGCTCTGCCGCGGCGCCCGGGTCGTCGAGGATGTGCCCGCCCTGGCCCAGGTAGTTCAGCACCAGCCCCGGCAGCACCACGCAGTACCAGGCCAGCGTGATCGGGCGGCGGCCGTAGTGCCCGAGATCGGCGAACAGCGCCTCCACGCCGGAGAACGCCAGCACCACCGCGCCCAGCGTCGCGAACCCCGTCCAGCCATGCGTGACCAGGAAGCGCGCGCCATGCGCCGGGTTGAACGCGGCCAGCACCCCCGGATGGTGCAGCGTGGCCGCGAGGCCGACCGCGCCGATGGCCGTGAACCAGGCCAGCATCACCGGCCCGAACAGCCGCGCCACGCGCTCCGTCCCGCCGCTCTGCAGCGCGAACAGCCCGGCCAGGATCACCACGGAGAGCGGCAGCACCACAGGGTCGAACACCGGCGTCGCGACCTTGAGCCCCTCCACCGCGGACAGCACCGAGATCGCCGGCGTGACCATGCCATCGCCGAACAGCAGCGCCGCGGCGAACAGCGTCAGCAGCGTCAGCCCGTCCGGCCGCTCGCGCTGCCGGGGCGGCGCCTTGCTGCCC
>CAXSES010000346.1:0-1941 GCA_964236225.1 uncultured Acetobacteraceae bacterium | reverse complement strand
CCGCCTCGCCGTTCCCTGACGCCGCGCCCGCCGGACCCGCCCGCCCTGGCGCGCGATCCGTCGCCTGGTCCTGGCCGGTCCCGCCCCCGCCGCCACCTTCCCGTCCGGACTCCTCCTTCCCAGGCTCCTCCCTGCCGCCGCCGGCCTCCCCTGCGTCCGGCGGGATCTCGTCGCGCGTCTCGTCCTGCCCCGGCTCCACGCGGGCGTGGATCAGCCCGAGCATCGCCAGCGTGCCGCCCTCGCCGTCGTGGTCGGCGCGCATCACGAAGCCCACGTACTTCACGCACACCACGAGCCCGATCGACCACAGGATCAGCGACAGCACGCCCAGGATCGCCCCAGGGTCGTGCGCGAAGCCGGGCGTGTCGTGGAACACCTGGCGCACCGCGTACAGCGGGCTGGTGCCGATGTCGCCGAACACCACGCCCAGCGCCCCGAACGCCACCAGAGCGATGGGCTTGCGGTCCTGTGCGGTCATTCCTGTCCCCTTGGCGCCGTCGCCGCGCCCGCCGCCCTGCCGGATCGCTCAGGCGCCCGCCCGGTCGGCGCGTGAGCCGGCACCCGGAGCGCAAGCTGCACCACGAGACTCGCCAGCGCCATCGCGAAGCCCAGCGCCGCCACCGCGGTCCAGCCGTAGGCGTGCCACGCCAGCCCGCCCGCCGCCGAGCCGAACGCGCCGCCGCAGAACAGCGAGGCCACGAACACGGTGTTCATCCGCCCGCGCGTCGCCGGGTCGAGCCCCAGCACCACCGTCTGGTTCGCGATCATCGAGAGCTGTACCCCCGCGTCGAGCACGATCACCCCCGCCGTCAGCCCCGCCAAGCTGGGCAGGCACGCCAGGATCGCGAACGCCGCCAGCACCAGCGCCACGCCGAGCCGCACCACGCCCGCCGGCCCGTGCCGGTCCGACAGCCGGCCCGCCAGCGGCGCGCACGCGACGCCGGCCAGCCCGACCACCCCGAACAGCCCCGCCGCCTCGCTGCCCAGCCCGAATCGCGGGGTCTCCAGCAGCAGCGCCAGCGTCGACCAGAACGCGGAGAAGCCGCCGAACAGCCCCGCCTGCACCAGGGCCGAGCGGCGCAGCGCCGGGCTCGCGCGCACCAGCCCCGCCAGCGAGCCCAGCAGCCTGCCGTACGGCACGCTCTGCGTCGGGGCCACTCGGGGCAGGGCCACGCGCAGCATCACCCCCATCGCCGCCGCGATCGCCGCGCCCACCCAGAACATCGCCCGCCAGCCGAAATGCTCGGCGACCACGCCGCTCAGCGTGCGCGCCAGCAGGATGCCGCACAGCAGCCCGCTCATCACCGTGCCCACTGTGCGCCCGCGCGACTCGGGCGCGGCCAGCTCCGCGGCCAGCGGCAGGATCTGCTGGGCGATCGTCCCCGCGGCGCCCACCGCCACCGAGGCCGCCAGGATCGGCACCGCGCCGTGCAGGCTCGCCGCCGCCACCAGCGCCGCCACCAGCGCCGCGACCTGCAGCAGGATCAGCCGCCGCCGCTCCGTGCAGTCGCCCAGCGGCACCAGCAGCACCAGGCCCAGCGCGTAGCCGAGCTGCGTCGCCGTGGGCACCTGGCTCGCGAGTCGGCCCATCTCGGCGCCCATCAGCCCGACCATCGGCTGGTTGTAGTAGATGTTGGCGACCGACAGCCCCGCCGAGACCGACAGCACCAGCAGCAGCGTCCGCGTCAGCGGGGGAGATTGCACCTGCGACATCGATCGGCCCGGACAGTGAGGGCGTTGATTGGCGGGGGCGGGCAGGGAAGGCAAGCAGGGCCGGGTTCTTCCTCCACTGCCCGTTCCAACGGCTCAGCGGGCCATCGGACCCTTCGGGCGCTTCCGCCCTGACCCGCCAGGGGCCGGGCCAATGGAGACCGCCACCCTGGCCTGCGGCACGCATCCCGGCGTGCAGCCGGCCCCGGGCGCCGGCCCAGGGTTGCGCCG
>CAXSES010000345.1:0-3694 GCA_964236225.1 uncultured Acetobacteraceae bacterium | reverse complement strand
CGGCGAGGGCGCCTCGGGCGTTTGACACGGATCGCGCCGCCCCGCTACCGGGAGCCGATGTCAGACACCGCAATCATCCTGGCCGCCGGGCAGGGCACGCGCATGCGCTCCCGCCAGCCCAAGGTCCTGCACCGCCTGGCCGGGCGCTCGATGCTGCGCCACCTGATCGGGGCCGCCGAGCCGGTGTTCGACCGCATCGCCGTCGTCGTCGGCCCCGGCATGGACGCGGTGGCGCGCGAGGCGGAGCCCCACCCCAGCGTCGTGCAGTTTGAGCGCCGCGGCACCGCGCACGCGGCGCTGCAGGCCGAGGCGCTGTTCGGCACGGGCGACGTGGCGGTGCTGTACGGCGACAACCCGCTGATCTCCGGGGCCACGCTGCGCCGCCTGCTGTCGCGCAGGCGGGAGCCGGGCACGGGCCTCGCCCTGCTGGCGATGCGCCCCGCCGACCCGGGCCGCTACGGCCGCGTCGTCGAGGCGGGCGGCCCAGGCGGGCCTGGCAGCAACGTCGAGCGCGTCGTCGAGTGGGCCGACGCCTCCGAGGACGAGCGCGCCATCGGCCTGTGCAACGCAGGCGTGCTGTGCGCGGCGAGCGCGGACATGGCGCGCTGGCTGCACGCCGTGCGCCCCGACAACGCGAGGGGCGAGTTCTACCTGACCGACGTGGTGGCGCTGGCCGCGGCGGAGGGCGCGGGCGTGGTCGCCGTCGAGGCCGCGGAAGCCGAGCTGCGCGGCGTGAACACCCGCGCCGAGCTGGCCGCCGCGGAGGCCGTGGTGCAGGCGGGCCTGCGCCTGCGCGCGATGGAGGGCGGCGCCACCCTGACCGCGCCGGACACGGTGTTCCTGTGCGCCGACACCCTGCTTGCCCCCGACGTGGTCGTCGGCCCGCACGTCGTGTTCGGCCCCGGCGTCCGGGTGGGCGAGGGCGCGGAGATACGCGCCTTCAGCCACCTGGAGGGCTGCGTCGTCGGCGAGCGCGCCGTGGTCGGCCCCTACGCACGGCTGCGCCCCGGCACCGTGCTGGGCGAGGCGTCCCATGTCGGCAACTTCGTGGAGCTGAAGGCCACCACGCTCGGCGCCGGCGCCAAGGCGAACCACCTGGCCTACCTGGGCGACGCCTCGGTCGGCGCGCGCACCAACGTCGGCGCGGGCGCCATCACCTGCAACTACGACGGCCACGCCAAGCACCGCACCGTCATCGGCGAGGGCGCGTTCATCGGCTCGGACGCCGTGCTGGTCGCTCCTCTGCGGATCGGCGACGGCGCGCTCGTCGCCGCCGGCAGCGTGATCGTCACCGACGTCGCCGCCGACGCCCTCGCCTTCGGCCGCGCCCGCCAGTCGACGCTGCCCGGCGGCGGCGCCGCGTTCCGCGCCCGCCGCAAGGCTGCGCCCGCATCCGGCACAGGCGCCGCGCCCCCCGCCGCGCCGCGCCCCGCCTTGTCGCCCGCCGCCTTGCCGCTCGCCGCCTTGCCGCTCGCCGCCCCGCCTTTCGTCCCCGTTCCCGGCGACGCGCCCGCGCCTCAGCCCGGCTCCACGGGCAGGCCGCCCTCGCCGGAGGGGGCTCCCTGATGTGCGGCATCGTCGGCGTGATCGGCGCGCGTCCCGCCGCCGGCGTCCTGCTGGAGGCGCTGCGCCGCCTGGAATATCGCGGCTACGACAGCGCGGGCCTCGCGATGCTGGTCGACGGCCGAATCGAGCGACGCCGCGCGCCGGGCAAGCTGGTCCATCTCGCCGAGTCGCTGGCGGCCCGCGACCTGCCCGGCAACACCGGGATTGGCCACACGCGCTGGGCCACGCACGGCGCCGCCACCGAGGGCAACGCCCACCCGCACGCGACCGCGCGCGTCGGCGTGGTGCACAACGGCATCATCGAGAACCACCGCGAGCTGCGCGCGGAGCTGGAGGCGGCCGGCCAGGTCTTCTCGTCGGAGACAGACACGGAGACCGTCGTGCAGCTCTGCGACTTCCATCTCGCCCGCGGGCTGGCACCGGTCGAGGCGGCGCGCGCCACCTTCGCGCGGCTGCACGGCGCCTACGCGCTGGCGCTGATCTTCGCCGGCCACCCCGACCTGATCGTCGGCGCGCGGCACGGCGCCCCGCTCGCCATCGGCTACGGCGCGGACGAGATGTATCTCGGCTCCGACAGCCTGGCGCTGGCGCCGCTGACCAGCCGCGTCGCCTTCCTGCTCGACGGCGACTGCGCCGTGCTCACCCGCGACGGCGCCACCGTGTACGACGCGGGCGGCGCCGAGGCCGCGCGCGAGATACGCCTGACCGCGCATGCCGGCGCCGCGATCGGCAAGGACGGATTCCGCCACTACATGGAGAAGGAGCTGCACGAGCATCCTTCGGTGATCGGCCAGACGCTGGCACGCCTGATCGACCCGCTGGCGCGCTCCGTGGCCCTGCCGCCGATGCCGTTCGACCTCGCCGCGATCCCGCGCATCACCGTCACGGCCTGCGGCTCGGGCTTCTACGCCGGCATGGTCGGGCGCTACTGGCTGGAGGCGGAGGCGCGCATCCCTGTCGACGCGGACGTCGCGAGCGAGCTGCGCTACCGCGAGCCGCCGCTGGCGCAGGGCGGCCTCGCGCTGCTGCTCAGCCAGTCCGGCGAGACGGCCGACACGCTGGCGGCGCTGCGCTCGCTGCGCGCCGGCGGGCAGCACATCCTCTCGATCCTCAACGTCGCGGAGAGCACGATCGCGCGCGAGAGCGACGCTGTGCTGGAGACGGTCGCGGGTCCGGAGATCAGCGTCGCCAGCACCAAGGCGACCACGGCGCAGCTCGCGGTGCTGGCCTGCCTGACGCTCGCCTTCGGGCGCGCCCGCGGCACGCTGCCGCCGGAGCGCGAGGCGCGGCTCGTCGCGGCGCTGCTCGAGGTGCCGGGCCGCGCCGCCGAGCTGCTGGCGGCCGACGCGCAGTTCGCCCCGGTCGCGGCGGCGGTCGCCGAGGCGCGCGACGTGCTCTATCTCGGGCGCGGCGCCTGCTTCCCGGTCGCGATGGAGGGCGCGCTCAAGCTGAAGGAGGTGACCTACATCCACGCCGAGGGCTACGCCGCCGGCGAGATGAAGCACGGCCCGATCGCGCTGATCGACCGCACCGTGCCGATCATCGCGATCGCCCCCTCCGGCCCGCTGTTCGACAAGACCGCGTCGAACCTGCAGGAGGCAGCGGCGCGCGGCGGGCGGCTGATGGTGTTCTCCGACGAGCAGGGCGCCGGGCGCCTCGCCCACATCGCAGAGCACACCGTCGTGCTGCCCGGGGTCGACCCGTTCGTGGCGCCGATCCTGCACGCGATCGCGGTGCAGATGCTCGCCTACCAGGTCGCCGTGCTGCGCGGCACCGACGTCGACCAGCCGCGCAACCTCGCCAAATCCGTCACCGTGGAGTGAACGCGGCCCCTGCGTGCGATGCCGCGACCGAGGGAGGCGGGCAAGGTCGAGGCTCTGGCCCATCCGCCAGGGGCGGTGCCCTTGGGCCTGCGTTTCCTGAGACCAACGGCCTTGAGTTCTGGCCTGTCAGGGAAGGAAGGCCAGGGGCTCTGCCCCTGGACCCCGCCAGGGGGAGCCCCCCTGGACCGGCTTTACTTGGGTGCTGGATTCCAGGGGCGAGCTTTTGGCGGTGTTTCCGCCTTGAAGGAGGGGCGGGTCTGGGCGAAGCCTGCCAAAGGTTCCGACGACCCTCTTGGGTCGTTGGA
>CAXSES010000344.1:0-3695 GCA_964236225.1 uncultured Acetobacteraceae bacterium | reverse complement strand
CAGGGGCAGGGCCCCTGGCCTTGCTTGCTAAACCGGTCATCGCATTTGGCCGTGCGTATAAGTGGGTCAGCTTCCAAAGGGCTTGTCTTCTGGCGGGTCCTGCAGAACCCGCCCCCGCCTGCTTCGCTTCGCCGTCTCTTCCTAGGCGGCCCGATCAGGCTGCGTCCCCTTGGCCCGGCCGCGCGCCGGCCCGTCATGCTCCAGCGTCAGCGCGGTCGCCACCAGCGCCACGTGCGAGAACGCCTGCGGGAAGTTGCCCACCAGTCGCCCGGCCGACGGGTCGTACTCCTCGCTGAGCAGGCCGACGTCGTTGCGCAGCGCCAGCAGCCGCTCGAACATCGCCTTCGCCTCGGGGACGCGGCCGAGCAGGGCGTAGGAATCGGCCAGCCAGAACGTGCAGGCCAGGAACGCGCCCTCGCCGGGCGGCAGGCCGTCGACGCTGCTCTCGGTGCGGTAGCGCAGCACGAAGTCGTCCACCAGCAGGTCATGCTCGACGGCCGCGACCGTGGCCACCACCCGGGGGTCGTCCCAGGGCAGGAAGCCGACCTGGGGGATCAGCAGCAGGCTGGCGTCGAGGTCCTTCGAGCCGTAGCTCTGGGTGAAGCAGCCGCGTCCCGGATCCGTGGCCTTCTCGCAGATCTCGGCGTGCACCTGGTCGCGCAGCGCCCGCCAGCGCTCCACCGGGCCGGGCAGGTCGTGGCGGGTGGCGGTACGCACAGCGCGGTCGAAGGCGACCCAGACCATGACCTTGGACAGGGTGAAGTGCTTCGAGCCGCCGCGCACCTCCCACATGCCCTCGTCCGGCAACTGCCAGACGGTCTCCAGGTGGGCGAGGATGCTGCATTGCAGGTTCCAGCCGCTGTGCGGCGCGTGCAGACCGCCCTCGCGCGCCTGGTGCAGCGCGTCCATCACCTCGCCGTAGATGTCGAGCTGGAGCTGTCCGGAGGCGGCATTGCCGACGCGCACGGGCACGGCGCCCTGGTAGCCGGGGAGCCAGGGCACCTCCCACTCGGCCAGCCGCCGCTCGCCGGCCAGGCCGTACATGATCTGGATCTGCGCGGCGTTGCCGGCGATGGAACGGTGCAGCCAGTCGCGCCAGGCCTGGGCCTCGTCGTAGTAGCCGGCGTGCATGAAGGCGAACAGCGTCAGCGTCGCGTCGCGCAGCCAGCAGAACCGGTAGTCCCAGTTGCGCCCGCCGCCGAGCTGCTCCGGCAGGCTGGTGGTGGCGGCGGCGACGATGCCGCCGGTGGCGCCGAAGGTCAGCGCCTTGAGCGTCAGCAGCGAGCGCAGCACCGCCTCGTGGTACGGCCCCTTGTAGGTGCAGCGCGACGACCACTCGCGCCAGTGGGCGTCGGTGGCGGCCAGCGCCGCAACGGGATCGATGGGTTCGGGGATCGGCAGGTGCGAGGCGACATGCTGCAGCACGAACGGCAGGCTCTGGCCGGAGCGGACGGTGAAGCGCGCCACTGTGACCATGTCCTCGCCGGCGAGCGTCACCGCCGAGCGCAGCACCACCATCTCTGGGCCGGCAATCGCGGAGATGCCGTTGTCGCCGGGCAGGCGCGTGACCCAGGGCACCGAGGTCCCGTAGTCGAAGCGCAGGCCGAGCCGCATCTGCATGTCGACGTGGCCGCTGCGCCCCTCCACCAGCCGCACGATCGAGGAGCCGGCGGTGCTCATGGGCATGAAGTCGATCACGGCGACGCTGCCGGTGGCGGTGGTGAACACGGTCTCCAGCACCAGGCTGCCCTGGCGGTAGGCGCGGGTGGCAGGCGCGGCGGCAGAGTCGGCGGGGGCGAGCAGCCAGCGGCCGCTCTCCGCAGTGCCGAGAAGCGCGGCGAAGCAGGCGGCGCTGTCGAAGCGCGGCCAGCACAGCCAGTCGATCGAGCCGTTGCGGCCGACGAGTGCCGCGGTGGTGGTGTCGCCGATCAGGGCGTAGTCCTCGATCGGCAGGGCGTGGCCCTGGGCGGGGTCGGGCGGGGTGGCCGACGGCTGGGTGGCGGACGGCTGGGGGGAAGGCTGGGACATGCGGGGGCGGCTCCGGGGCGGTTGGCTGTTCATAGCAGACCCGGGCGCGCGGGGAGCCATCCTGCTCGTCTGGCTCCTGGCGCCCGGGCAGGGCGCGTCGGCCTGCACGCTGGCCATGGCTCCGGAGTTCCGGGCGCCGCCCGGCCGGGTGGCGGGCATGACATTCGCGCTGGAGCATGGCGCGATCGAAGGCGTGAGCGATATCCCCGCAGGATGGCGGCTCGCGATCGTCAACGACCCGTCCTGGGCGACCAGGGTCACGGCGCAGGTGGTCGTCGGGGCGGCGTTCCTGGACAGCGGCCAACTGCCGGGCCTGTTCTCCGTGCGGCCGGAGCCGCAGCACGGGTGCAGCGACGTCCTTCAGAGCGGAGTCGCCGTGTCGCTGACGCTGTACCGCGACGACAGGCTCGTCAGGGTCCGTGTGAGGCCGTCGGCGCTGCGGATGACGGAGTGAGGGCCGGCGACGGGGTGTCACATGGAGGAAGCAGGCAAGGCCAGGGCTCTGCCCCATGCTTGAAGGCCGGGACCCGCCAGGGCGAGCCGCCCTGGACCGGCGACTCGAAGGCCAGGTGTGCCGGTCCAGGGGCGGCTCGCCCCTGGCGGGCACTGGGCAGGGCCCAGCCTTGTTGCCTTTCCCCGCAGGCGAGCCCGGCCTTGACATCGGGGGCGCGTCATCCTCTTTACGGCGCCTGCGCGCGTTCCGGTGTTTCGGGCGCGCCGGCCCCGGGTCCGCCCGGCGTCGGCGTGCGGCCGGGATGCGGGGCGGCCGCAGGGGTGTAGCTCAATTGGCTAGAGCGCCGGTCTCCAAAACCGGAGGCTGGGGGTTCGAGACCCTCCACCCCTGCCAGCCGGCCCGCCGCGCGCGGGCGCGGCTCACCAGCGGGGTATCCATACTGTGGCGACAAGTCCGGCGAAGTTCGTGCGCGAGGTCCGCGCCGAGGTGGGCAAGGTCACCTGGCCGTCGCGCAAGGAAACCCTGGTGACGACGGGCTTGGTGCTGGGGATGGCGGGGCTCGCGGCGGCGTTCTTCTTCATCATCGACCAGGTGATCGGGCTCGGCGTCCGCCAGCTCTTCCATGGCGGTTTCTGAGGAGGCTTCTTCGATGACCAAGCGCTGGTACGTGGTGCACGTGTATTCGGGCTTCGAGAAGAAGATCGCCCAGCAGATCAAGGAGCAGGCGAGCCAGAAGGGCCTTGCCGACCTGATCGACGAGGTGCTGGTTCCCGCCGAGGAGGTGGTCGAGCTGCGCCGGGGCCAGAAGGTCAACGCGGAGCGGAAGTTCTTTCCCGGCTACGTGCTGGCCAAGATGGAGATGACCGACGACACTTGGCACCTCATCAAGGACACGCCCAAGGTCACCGGCTTCCTAGGCACCAAGATGCGGCCGAGCCCGATCTCCGAGGCGGAGGCAGACCGCATCATCAAGCAGAGCGCCGAAGGTGTGGAGAACCGACGCCCCGCGATCCTGTTCGAGATCGGCGAGCAGGTACGCGTGGCCGACGGCCCGTTCACCAGCTTCAACGGCACCGTCGAGGAGATCGACGAGGAGAAGGGCCGCGTGAAGGTCAGCGTCTCGATCTTCGGCCGCTCGACCCCGGTGGAACTGGAGTACAGCCAGGTCGAGAAGGCCTGACGATCGACCAAGGTGCAGCCTGGAGTTCTGGTC
>CAXSES010000343.1:0-3699 GCA_964236225.1 uncultured Acetobacteraceae bacterium | reverse complement strand
GCCCCTGGCCTTGCTTCCTGGCGGTCCGGTGCTCAAGGTTGTGTCTCCGCAACGTTCTCCCGCCATTACTTCATGCAGACGCGAACGCATCTGAGAAGCATTCTCAGGGGTCCGCCGCTGCTTGCAAAGCCCGCCAGGGTTGGCACATTGCCGGCATGCGCACCTTCACCGAGCTGACCGAACGCGAGATTCTTGCCCTTGCCATCTGCTCGGAGGAGGAGGACGGCCGCATCTACGCCGACTTCGCCGACAACCTGCGCCGCGACTATCCCGACAGCGCGGGCGTGTTCGACGACATGGCGGCCGAGGAGGGCCAGCATCGCCGCCAGCTCCTCGACCTGTACGTGACCCGCTTCGGCGAGCACATCCCGCTGGTGCGCCGCCAGGACGTGCGCGGCTTCGTGCAGCGCCGGCCGGTGACGCATTTCCGCCCGCTCGGCATCGACGCCGTGCGCAGGCAGGCGCGCGAGATGGAGTTCTCCGCCGCGCGCTTCTACCGCCAGGCCGCCGAGCTGAGCACGGACGCCTCGATCCGCAGGCTGCTGGGCGACCTCGCCGAGGCGGAGGCCTCGCACGAGCACATGGCCGGGATCATCGAGGAGAAGCACCTCGCGGAGGGCAGGCGCGAGGCCGAGGACGACCAGGGCCGCCGACGCTTCGTGCTGCAGATCGTGCAGCCGGCGCTGGTCGGGCTGATGGACGGCTCGGTGTCCACGCTGGCGCCGGTGTTCGCAGCCGCCTTCGCCACGCACCTGCCGTGGAACGCGTTCCTCGTGGGCCTGGCGGCCTCGCTCGGCGCCGGCATCTCCATGGGCTTCGCGGAGGCGCTGTCCGACGACGGCAAGCTGTCCGGGCGCGGCGCGCCGCTGCTGCGCGGCCTGATCTGCGGGCTGATGACCACGCTGGGCGGGATCGGCCACACCTTGCCGTTCCTGATCCGCGACTTCCGCACGGCGTTGGCGGTCGCGATGGTGGTCGTGGTGGTCGAGCTGGCGGCGATCTCGTGGATACGCTGGCGCTACATGGACACGCCCTGGGTGTCGGCGACGTTCCAGGTGATGTTCGGCGGCGCGCTGGTGTTCGCGACCGGGGTGCTGATCGGGGTCAGCTAGCAGCGACGGCCTCTGACGTTGGCCTGTCAGGCAGGCAAGGCCAGGGGCTCTGCCCCCCACGCTTCGAGGCGGGGACCCCGCCAGGGGGAGCCCCCCTGGACCGGCTCTCCTTAAGTCGTGGTTTCCAAAGGCGAGCCTTTGGCGGGGTCCAGGGGCAGAGCCCCTGGCCTTGCTTGCTTCCTGTCCTTGCCTCCGCCGTCTCAGGCTTCGCTCTGCTCCGGCAGCATGCGGTTCAGCGAGCCGTCGCGCCGCGCCACGAGGTTCCAGGCGGTCCCGCTCAGGTGCAGGACCACGGCCGCGTAGATGAACCATTGCCCCACGGCGTGGACGACGATGGCGTTGTGCGCAAGCTCCCTGGATTGCGGCAGGTTCGGCAGGTCGAACAGCCAGAAATAGTGGACCGTGTGGCCCGAGGCGGCGGACGCCAGGTAGCCGCTGATCGGCATGACGAGCAGGATCGCGTAGAGCACCCAGTGGTTGGCGCGGGCGAGCAGCTTCTCCCACAGCGGCATACGCGGCGGCAGCGGCGGCGCGGGGTGCGACGCCCGCCAGGCCAGGCGGACCGCGACCAGCGCCAGGATGGTCACGCCGATCGACTTGTGCAGCGTGAGCCAGAACGCGGCGGCCGGGTCGGCGTCGGCCCGCACCACCAGCGTCCAGGCGATCACCACCTGGGCGATGAACAGCACCGCGACAATCCAGTGCAGCGCCTGCGCGATGGCGGTGTAGCGGCCGCCGGGCGGCGGGAAGCGATCGGTGAGCGTGGTCGGCCGCAACCCGATCCGTCGTGCCATGTCTGCCATCGCGTGCCGTGTCCCGTCGTTCCTGCCCGGCCGCATCCTCGCGTCCCGGCCACCGGCCGTCCACCCGTAATCCCGCGTGGTTCGCCCGGGTCGGCGGCCGTCAGCGCAGGTTGACCCGGGCCAGGGCTCTCCCTGATCCGCATCGTCGGGGATCGCCGGCCCTCCGCTTCCTGCGTGGGCCGACCGGGTGGCGAGGCCGGGCGGCTCCGAAACCGGGCCTTCCTTTCCGTTCCCGTGCCGTGCTAGGCAACGCTCATAAACATATCCTTATGTTTGGCGCAGCGCAGGAGCCACCATGCCCGACACCAACGTGACCACTGACCACGACTACAAGGTCGCCGACATCTCCCTCGCCGCCTGGGGCCGCAAGGAGATCCTGATGGCCGAGGACGAGATGCCTGGCCTGATGGCGCTGCGCGAGGAGTACGGCGAGTCCAAGCCGCTGGCGGGCGCGCGGATCGCTGGCTGCCTGCACATGACCATCCAGACCGCCGTGCTGATCGAGACCCTGACCGCGCTCGGCGCCACTGTGCGCTGGTCGTCGTGCAACATCTTCTCGACCCAGGACCACGCCGCCGCCGGCGTGGCCGCCGCGGGCACCCCGGTGTTCGCCTGGAAGGGCCTGTCCGAGGAGGAGTTCTGGTGGTGCATCGAGCAGACGGTGCGCGGGCCGGACGGCTGGACGCCCAACATGATCCTCGATGACGGCGGCGACCTGACCGTGCTGATGCACGACAAGTACCCCGGGATGCTGGCCGACGTGCGCGGCATCTCCGAGGAGACCACCACCGGCGTGCACCGCCTGTGGGAGATGGCCCGCGCCGGCAAGCTCAAGGTCCCGGCGATCAACGTCAACGACAGCGTCACCAAGTCGAAGTTCGACAACCTCTACGGCTGCCGCGAGAGCCTGGTGGACGCGATCCGCCGCGGCACCGACGTGATGATGGCCGGCAAGGTCGCCGTGGTCGCGGGCTTCGGCGACGTGGGCAAGGGCTCGGCCGCGTCGCTGAAGAACGGCGGCTGCCGCGTGCTGGTCACGGAGGCCGACCCGATCTGCGCGCTGCAGGCGGCGATGGAGGGCTACGAGGTCGTCACAATGGAGGACGCGGCGCCGCGCGGCGACATCTTCGTCACCGCGACCGGCAACGTCGACGTCATCACCATCGACCACATGCGCGCGATGAAGAACCGCGCGATCGTGTGCAACATCGGCCACTTCGACAGCGAGATCCAGATCGAGGCGCTGCGCAACTACACCTGGGAGAACGTCAAGCCGCAGGTCGACGAGGTGGTGTTTCCCGACAAGAAGCGCCTGATCGTGCTGAGCGAGGGGCGCCTGGTGAACCTGGGCAACGCCACCGGCCACCCGTCCTTCGTGATGTCGGCGTCCTTCACCAACCAGACGCTGGCGCAGATCGAGCTGTGGACCGCGCCCGTCGGCAAGTATGGCACCGGCGAGGTCTACACCCTGCCGAAGTCGCTCGACGAGAAGGTCGCGGCGCTGCATCTCGCCAAGGTCGGCGCCAAGCTGACCAAGCTGACGCCGGCGCAGGCGGCCTATATCGGCCTGCCCGGGTCGAACGGCCCGTTCAAGCACGACCTCTACCGCTACTGAGACCGGCGGCCGGCGGGGGCGTTGTCCTGTGCCAACGGCCTTCGCGTACGACCGGCCGGGCAGGCAAGGTTGAGGCCCGCCTTCAGACAGGGGCCTCGAACTCCGCCAAAGGCAGGCCTCTGGAGGCTGCTTTCTAACAGCAGCGGCCTTTGGCCTTGACCGGCCGGGC
>CAXSES010000342.1:0-3706 GCA_964236225.1 uncultured Acetobacteraceae bacterium | reverse complement strand
AGCCCAGCCTTGCCTGCTTCCTCGGCGCGTGCGGCAGGCCCGCCCCGGAATGCGAGGCGGTTCCGTCACTTGCCGCTGCTTCTTGCGGACACCCCGCAAAGTCGGGTAGCCCCTCGCTCGGATGCGCGCTCCTGCCGTGTCTGCACGACCTCTCCCGGTGCGGGTCAGGGGCGCGGTGAAGGGGATGTTCTTGGTTCGCAAACGTGCGGCGCTGCTTGCCACCGCCTGCCTGATGCCCGGCATCTGCCTGTCGCCCGCCCTGGTCGGGCATGCCTGGGCGCAGGGCGCGGAGACCGGGTCCGCCGGCGCCGGCGTGCAGGGGCCGCCGCTGGCCGAGGTGCCGGTGCGCACGTTGCCGGCGCGCCGCGTGCCCGAGGCGGGCTCCGGCGCGGCGCCGCCCGGCCGTGGCGCGCCTGGCCAGGGTGGGGCGGGGCGGCGGGCGCAGGCGGCGGCGCGGCGCGAGGGTGGCGGTAGCGACCCGATCCGGGCGATCTCTGTCGAGGGCTCGCAGCGCATCGAGCAGGGCACGATCCGGTCGTACATGCTGGTGCAGCCCGGCGACTCGTTCGGGTCGGACCGGGTGGATCGCTCGCTGCGCACGCTGTACGCCACCGGGCTGTTCAAGGACGTCAGCATCCAGCGCTCCGGCGGCACGCTGGTGGTGCGGGTGGTCGAGAACCCTCTGGTCAACCAGATCGCATTCGAGGGCAACAGCTCGCAGAAGGACGACGTGCTGCGCCCGGTGCTGCAGCTCAAGCCGAGAACGGTGTATACCCCGCAACTCGTGCAGGCGGACCGCCAGCGCCTGCTCGACCTGTATGCCAAGCACAGCCACTACGCGGCCACGGTGGAGCCGCAGATCATCCGGCTGCCGCAGAACCGGGTTGACGTGATTTTCCGCATCAACGAGGGTGCAGAGACCCTGGTGAGCCGCATCACCTTCGTGGGCAACCACGCCTACAGCGAGACGCGGCTGCGCGAGGAGGTCTCGACCCGCGAGGAGGCGTGGTTCCGCTTCCTGTCCAGCGCGGACCAGTACGACCCGGAGCGGATCAACTACGACAAGGAGCTGCTGCGCCGTTTCTACCTGCGCAACGGCTACGCGGATTTCGAGGCGACGAGCGCGGTGTCGGAGCTGTCGCCGGACCGCAAGTCGTTCTTCGTGACCTTCACGGTGCACGAGGGCGAGCGCTACCACGTGGGCACCGTGAAGGTGGACAGCCAGGTCCCGCATCTCTCGTCGGACGCGCTGCTGCCGCTGGTGGTGCCCAAGCCGGGCGACGTCTACAACGGCGACGCGGTGCAGCGCAGCACGACGCTGGTGCAGAACCGCGCGGTGAAGCTCGGCTTCCCGTTCGTCGAGGTGAACCCGCGGATCGCGCGCAACAAGGAGAAGCGCACCGTCGACCTGCTGTTCGACGTGGTGAACGGGCCGCGTGTGTTCGTCGAGCGGATCGACATCAGCGGCAACACCGTGACCCGGGACAACGTCATCCGGCGCGAGTTCACCTTCGCCGAAGGCGACGCCTTCAGCGACCAGGCGAGCAAGGCGACCAAGCAGCGACTGACCGACATCGGCTACTTCAGCTCGGCCAACATCACCACCTCGCCGGGCTCCGCGCCGGACCGGGTGGTGGTGAACACGGCGCTGGTGGAGAAGGCGACAGGCGAGCTGACGCTGGGCGGCGGCTACTCGACGGATGCGGGCGTGCTGGGCCAGGCGGGGCTGCGGCAGCGCAACCTGGTGGGCACCGGCATCGACGCGAACCTGAGCGGCACGCTGGCGCAGCGCGAGAACCAGGTGAACCTGTCGGCGACCGACCCTTACTTCCTCGACCGCAACCTGGTCGCGGGTGCGGACATCTACCTGATCGACAACAACAACTACCTGATCGCCAACTACAGCGAGCAGCGCATCGGCACCTCGCTGCGGCTGGGCTACCAGTTCAACGACCACCTGGCGCAGTCGCTGACCTACACGCTGACGGAGCGCAACGTGCACGACGTCAACAGCACGGCCTCGATCTACGTGCAGGACGAGGCCGGGCGCTCGCTGCTGAGCATGGTCGGGCAGACCCTGGCGCTGGACTACCGGGACAGCCGCCTGGACCCGCATACCGGGTTTCTCGCCAAGCTGGGCACCGACTTCGCGGGGCTGGGCGGCGACGCCAAGTACGCCAGGGTCAAGCTGGATGCGACGTATTTCGTGCCGCTGGACTTTCTCACCGGCAACTCCGACTGGGGGATCGCGGTCTCGGCCGGCGGCGGGTACCTCGCCAATTTGGGCGGGCGGGAACGCATCATCGACCGCTTCTTCCTGGGCGGAGACAACCTGCGCGGCTTCCAGGACGGCGGCGTCGGCCCGCACTCCGTCCCGGTGAACGCCAGGAACGGCAACCCCGCCTACCTGGCGAGCGACGCGCTGGGTGGCGAGCTGATCTACACCCAGTCCACGGAGCTGCACTTCCCGCTGCCGATCTCGGCCGATCTCGGCGTGTCGGGTCGCGCCTTCGTCGACGTTGGCGGGCTGGAGGGCCTGAAGCAGGACGCCTTCACGTCGTCGCGGCAGGACGTCGGCACCAACGACTTCACGCCGCGCGTCGGCACCGGCATCGGCGTGTCGTGGAAGAGCCCGTTCGGGCTGATCAACGTCGATCTCGGCTACCCGGTCGTGCGGCAGAAATACGACCGTCAGCAGATTTTCCGCTTTGGCTTCGGCACGAGGTTCTGATTTGCACATGCACCGCACCGTCCCCGCGCATCCCGCTCATTTTGTCGCCGCGGGGTCGACGCCCGCCGCAGCCCGGCGGCGCACAGGCCTGGGACTTGGCACCGCCCTGGCCGGGCTGCTGATCCTGCCGCTTGCCGGGCCGGCCCGGGCGCAGGGCTGGTTCACGCCGACCCAGCCGGCGGCGCCCAAGGCGGCGCCCGTCGCCGCGCCGGCGCCCCACCCCGCGCCGCAGCCGCGCGCGGCGCAGCGCCAGGCGCCGCCGCCGCAGCAGATGATGCCGATCCAGGGACCCGGCGGGCCGCAGGACGACGGCTCGCAGCAGGCCGATTCGGGGCCGCAGCCGGTGCTGCCGCAGCCACCGGTGCCGGACCTGCCGCCGCTCGCCAAGGGGACGCCGCCGCCGGCCGCCTCGATCGGCGTGCTCGGCGTGCCGGAGATCATGCAGGACAGCACCGCCGCGCGCCAGGTGCAGAAGGAGATCGGCACGCGCCGCGAGAAGCTCAACGCCGACGCGCAGAAGGAGCAGGCGGCGTGGCGCGACATGCAGCAGTCGCTGCAGACCGACCACGCCAAGCTGACTCCCGACCAGGGCCGTGCCCGCGAGCGCGAGCTGCAGGAGCGCATCACCAACGCGCAGAAGCAGTTCCGCGATCGCAACCGCATCATCCAGGAAGCGGCGCAGGTCGGGCTCGGGCAGATCGAGCGCACCCTGATTGGGGTGATCCGCCAGGTCTCTGAGAGCCGGGGGATGAACCTGGTGCTGCACCGCAACCAGGTGGCGCTGAACGTCAACGAGTTCGACATCAGCAAGGCGGTGGTCGAGCAGCTCAACAAGGTGCTGCCCTCGGTGCTGATCCCGGCGGACGGGGTGGACCCGGCGGCGATGGCGGCGGCGCAGGCCAGCAACGCGCCCGCAGGCTCGGGCAACGTGTCTGCGCCGATGGCGGCGCCAGCGGCTGCGGAGCCTGCGCCGGC
>CAXSES010000341.1:0-3727 GCA_964236225.1 uncultured Acetobacteraceae bacterium | reverse complement strand
CGGCGGAGGGGTGGCCCGGGTGCCCCATTCCTGAAACTCCCCGCCGCGGGTTAGCCTTGCACATCTTCGCCGCGACCGGGCTGTCCGGACCCGAGCGACCCGATGCCGTCCAGGAGCATGCCGTGTCCGAGTCCGCAGAGACCCGCCTGCCCAAGGCCAAGATTCCGGCAGCCGAGACCCTGAAGCCGGAGGGCCTGCTCGGGCTGGCGGTGGGCGTGGTGGTGGTCGCGGCGCTGTTCTTCGCCCGCGAGGTGCTGATCCCGATCACGCTGGCCATCCTGCTCAGCTTCGTGCTGGCGCCGCTGGTGCGGCTGCTGCGGCGGGGGCATGTGCCCAGGGTGCTCGCGGTGATCTTGTCCGTCTTCGCGGCGCTGGCGATGATCCTGGTGCTGGGCGGCCTGATCGGGATGCAAGTGGCGCAGCTCGCCGGCGACCTGCCGCAGTACCAGAACACGATCGAGCGCAAGGTCGGCACCGTGCGCGCCATGACGGTGGAGCGCCTGGCCGCGCTGAGCGCGCATCTCGGCCACGACATGCAGGGCGGCGCGACCGGCCCTGCCGCCCCGACGCGCCCCGTCGCGGGCGCCGGCGCCGGCATCGCCACCACGGCCGGGCTGCCGGGGCAGGGCAGGGGCACGGCCGCATCCCCCACCGTGGTCGAGGTGCAGCCGCCGGCCGCCACGCCGCTGGAGCTGGCGCAGCGTTTCGCCGCCCCGATCCTGGGACCGCTGGAAACGCTCGGCGTGGTGTTCATCGTCGCGATCTTCATCCTGATGCAGCAGGAGGATCTGCGCGACCGGCTGATCCGCCTGTTCGGCTCGTCCGACCTGCACCGCACCACGCTCGCCATCGACGACGCCGGCTCGCGCCTGTCGCGCTACTTCCTCACGCAGCTCTGCATCAACGCCGCGTTCGGCATGATCGTCGGCGCCGGGCTGTTCCTGATCGGCGTGCCCAGCCCAATCCTGTGGGGCACGCTCGGCGCCCTGCTGCGCTTCGTGCCCTATGTCGGCTCGTTCATCGCGGCCGTGCTGCCGGTGGCGCTGGCCGCGGCGGTGGACCCGGGCTGGGCGATGGCGGGCTGGACTCTGGCGCTGTTCGTGGTCACGGAGGCGATCATGGGCCAGGTGGTCGAGCCTCTGCTCTACGGGCACAGCACAGGGCTGTCGCCGATCGCGGTGGTGGTGGTGGCGATCTTCTGGTCGTGGCTGTGGGGGCCGATCGGCCTGATCCTGTCCACGCCGATGACGCTGTGCCTCGTGGTGCTCGGCCGTCACGTCAAGCGCCTGGAATTCTTCGACGTGCTGCTCGGCGACCGGCCGGCGCTCACGCCGGTCGAGACCTTCTACCAGCGCCTGCTCGCCCAGGACCCCGACGAGGTGCAGGAGCAGGCGGAGGCGCTGCTGAGGACGCGCGCCCTGTCCTCCTACTACGACGAGGTGGCGCTCCGCGGCCTGCAGCTCGCCGCCAGCGACGTCGGCCGCGGCGTGCTGACCCAGGACCAGGTCGTGCAGATGCGCGAGGAGCTGCACCGGCTGATCGAGGAACTGGACGTGCACGACGACAGCAACCCCGACCCCGCCGGCGCGAAGGCGGAGACCGGCGTCGCCGGCGTGGAGCGCCCGGAGCGCGACACCGCGAGCGAGCCCGCTCCGGAGCGCAGCGCGCCCGCCGCGGACGAGCTTGCGCCGGCGTGGCGGGGCGCGTCCGCGGTGCTGTGCGTCGCCGGGCGCGGCCCGCTCGACGAGGCGGCGTCCGAGATGCTAGCCCAGTTGCTGCGCAAGCACGGGCTGGGCGCCGCGATCGCGTCCCACGAGGCGGTGTCGCGCACCGGGATTGCCACGCTCGACCCGGCCGGCATCGCCATGGTCTGCGTATCCTACCTGGACCTGTCCGGCAGCCCGACCCACCTGCGCTTTCTGATCCGCCGCCTGCGCGCACGGCTGCCGGGCGCGCGTATCCTGATCGGGATGTGGCCGGCGGACGGCACTGCGCCGGGCGAACAGGCCACCCGCGACAGCCTCGGCGCGGACCACACCGCGACCTCCCTGCGCGACGCGGTCGGGCAGTGCGTGGCGGCGGCGCACGAGGGCAGCCCCCTGGCGGAAGCGGTGCTCTCGGCGGCGGAGTAGCAGGCAGCAAGGCCAGGGCTCTGCCCTGGACCCGCCAAAGGCCAAGGCCTCTGGACACCGATTTACTTGGGTTGAGATTCCAGAGGCGAGCCTTTGGCGGGTGAGGCACACAGCCTAAAGCTTGCCTGCCGTGGACCCCGGGGTCGCGCTCTGGCATAGGCTGGCGACTTTGCGGAGCATGGGCGATGCCGCCACCGTCGCCAGGCCTGGAGCAGGATGGCCTGCCGCCTGGGCCGCGGCGCCGGGCGGTCGCCGCCAGCGCCATCGCGATCGCCATGGCCGTGCTCGACAGCGCGATCGCCAACGTGGCGCTGCCCACGATCGCGGTCGACGTGCACGCGAGCGCCGCGGACTCGATCTGGGTGATCAACGCCTACCAGCTCGCGGTGATCGTGTGCCTGCTGCCGCTGGCCTCGTTCGGCGAGATCGTCGGCTACGCCCGGGTGTATCGTGCGGGGCTGGTGGTGTTCACCCTGGCCTCGCTGGCCTGCGCGCTGTCGGACTCGCTGGCGACGCTGACCGCGGCGCGCATCCTGCAGGGCGCGGGGGCGGCGGGGATCATGGGCATCAACACCGCGCTGATCCGCTTCATCTACCCCGCGAGCCGCCTGGGCGCGGGGATCGGGATCAACGCCCTGGTGGTGGCGATCGCGGCCGCGGTGGGGCCGACGGCGGCGGCGGCGATCCTGGCGGTGGCGCCGTGGCCGTGGCTGTTCGCGCTCAACGTGCCCGTCGGGCTGCTGGCGCTGGCGATGGCGTGGCGCAGCCTGCCGCACGTGCCCCCGGTGGCGCGCCGCTTCGACTGGCCGAGCGCAATCCTCAACGGCCTGGCGTTCGGGCTGCTGATCTCGGCGCTCGACGGGCTCGGCCACGGCGAGCGCGTCCTGGGCGTGGCGGCGGAGCTGGGAGCGGCGGTGGCGGCGGGGTGGGTTCTGGCGCGGCGCCAGCTCCGGATGGCCTCGCCGCTGCTGCCGGTGGACCTGCTGCGCATCCCGGTGTTCGCGCTGTCCGTGGCGACGTCGGTGTGCTCGTTCGCGGCGCAGACGCTCGCCTTCGTGGCGCTGCCGTTCTACTTCCAGGACGTGCTGGGGCGCAGCGAGGTGGCGACCGGGCTGCTGATGACCCCGTGGCCGGCGGCGGTCGCGGTGTCCGCGCCGATCGCGGGGCGGCTGCTGGACAGGGTGGCGCCGGGGGTGCTGGGCGGGCTCGGGCTCGCGGCGATGACGGCGGGGCTGGCGGCGCTGTGGCGGCTTCCGGCCGCGCCCGGGGACTTCGCGGTCGCGTGGCGGATGATGCTGTGCGGCGCGGGGTTCGGGTTTTTCCAGGTACCCAACAACCGCACGCTGATCGCCTCGGCGCCGCGGCACAGGAGCGGCGGGGCGAGCGGGATGCTGTCCACGGCGCGGCTGCTGGGGCAGACGGGCGGGGCGGCGCTGGTGGCGGTGCTGTTCGCGCGGGTGGCGGGCGGGGCGGCGGGGCCGGCCGGCCCCGGGGCGGTGCTGGCGACGGCGACCGGCTTCGCGGCGGTGGGATGCGTGGTGAGCCTGGCGCGGGGGCGGGGCGGGGCGGGCGGGGCGGGTGCTTCGGGCAAAGTG
>CAXSES010000340.1:0-3730 GCA_964236225.1 uncultured Acetobacteraceae bacterium | reverse complement strand
TAAGTAAGTCGGTTTCCAAAGGCCTGCCTTTGGCGGGGTTTGGGGCGGAGCCCCAACCTTGCTTCGCTCAGACCGGCTCGGTGTCCAGCGCGTACCCCGCCGCCCTGACCGTGCGCACCAGGTCCAGCTCGCCCTCGCCGTTGATCGACTTGCGCAGGCGGCGCACGTGCACGTCCACGGTGCGCGGCTCGACGTGGATGTCGGGGCCCCACACGGCGTTCAGCACCTCCTCGCGCGAGAACACGCGGCGCGGGTGCTGCATCAGGAACTCCAGCAGCCGGTACTCGGTCGGCCCCAGATGGAGCGCGCGGCCGTTGCGCTGCACCCGGTGGGCCGCAAGGTCCATGCTGATGTCGTGGAACTCCAGCCGCCCCTTGGTCGCGACCGCCCCCGAGCGGCGCAGCAGCGCCCGCATCCGCGCCAGCAGCGCCTCCATGTTGAACGGCTTGGTGATGTAGTCGTCCGCCCCGGTGTTCAGGCCGCGCACCGCGTCCTGGTCCTCGGTGCGCGCGCTCACCATGATCACCGGCAGGTCGCGCGTCCCCGGCCGCCTGCGTATCTGTCGGCACACCTCGATGCCCGACATCACCGGCAGCATCCAGTCCAGCAGCACCAGGTCGGGCTGGGACTCGGAGATGCGGGTGAGCGCCTCCTGCCCGTCGGAGGCCTCCTCCACCCGGAAGCCCTGCTTCTCCAGGTTGTAGCGGAGCATGGTGGCCAGCGCCGCCTCGTCCTCCACCACCAGCACCATCGGCCGCGCACCGCTCATGTCGTGTCCCCTCAAAGGAAGTGAGGCCAGGGCCCTGCCCCATGCCTCGAGAATGGCGACCCGCCAGGAGCAGCGCCCCTGGACCTGCATCCGAAAGGCGCCACGCCGCGGGTGTGCCCCAGTCCCGGAGTCAATGTTTCCAAAGGGCTCGCCCTTTGGCGGGTCTGGGCAGAGCCCAGCCTTGCCTGCCTCCCGAAGCGCGCCCGCCTACTCCCGCGGCCTGATCGCCGGGTAGGCCGTGCCCGTGCCCTTCGGCCGCATCGCCGGCAGGCTCTCGCCCGTGGCGGCGTAGTGCACCAGCTCCGCGATGTTGGTCGCGTGGTCGCCGATCCGCTCCAGGTTCTTCGCGATGAACAGCAGGTGCGTGCAGGGCGTGATGTTGCGCGGGTCCTCCATCATGTAGGTGATGAACTCGCGGAAGATCGCTGTGTAGATGTCGTCGACCGCCTCGTCGGAGCGCCAGACCTGCTCCGCCTTGGCCGCATCAGCCTCGCCGATCGCGTCGATGGTCAGCTTGAGGCTCTCCTGGACCATGCGCGCCATGTGCCCGAGCCCGGCCAGGCTGAACGGCAGCGAGTACTGGCTGAGCACGATCGAGCGCTTCGCCACGTTGGCCGCGTAGTCGCCGATCCGCTCCAGGTCGCCGGTGATCTTCAGCGACGCCACGATCTGGCGCAGATCCCCCGCCACCGGCTGGCGCAGGGCGAGGAGCTGGATCACGAAGCGCTCGACCTCGGCCTCCAGCGCGTCCACCGCCGGGTCCTGCTCGACCGCGCGCGTCGCCGCGTCGCTGTCCTGGTGCACCACCGCGCGCGCCGCCTCGGCGACCTGGTTCTCCACCAGCCCGCCCATCTCTGAGAGCAGGTCGCGCAGCCGCCGCAGCTCCTGCCCGTAGCTGTTGACGATGTGCCTCGCCGCCTCGTCCGCCATCGCGCGCCCCTACCCGAACCGGCCGGTGATGTAGTCCTGCGTGCGCTTCTGCCTCGGCGCGGTGAACATCCCCGCCGCCGTGCCGACCTCGACCAGCTCGCCGAGGTAGAAGAACGCCACCTGGTCCGCGCAGCGCGCCGCCTGCTGCATGTTGTGCGTCACGATCGCGATGGTGAAGTCGCGCTTCAGCTCGTCGATCAGCTCCTCGATGCGCAGGGTCGAGATCGGGTCGAGCGCGCTGGTCGGCTCGTCGAGCAGGATCACCTCCGGGCGCGTGGCGATGGTGCGCGCGATGCACAGACGCTGCTGCTGGCCGCCCGACATCCCGCCGGCCGGCGAGCGCAGCCTGTCCTTCACCTCGCCCCACAGCGCGGCCCGGGTCAGCGACCACTCCACGCGCTGGTCCATCTCCGCCCGGCTCAGCCGCTCGTGCAGCTTCACCCCGAAGGCGATGTTGTCGTAGATCGACATCGGGAACGGCGTCGGCTTCTGGAACACCATGCCGATCCGCGAGCGCAGCCGGTTCACGTCCACGCGCGGCCCGAGGATGTTCTCGCCGTCCAGCATCACCGCGCCGCTCGCCCGCTGCCCCGGATACAGGTCGTGCAGCCGGTTCAGCACCCGCAGCAGCGTCGACTTGCCGCAGCCGGACGGCCCGATCATCCCCGTCACCTGCCGCTCCGGCAGCGCGAGCGTGATCCCCTTGAGCGCCTGGCTGGCGCCGTAGAAGAAATCCAGCCCCTCGATCGACAGCCTGGCCTGGTTCGGCGACACGCCCGCGGGGATGCGCACGCCCCCCGGCCCGCTGACCTCGCCGCCCGCCTCGCCGGGGCGAGCGCCCCCCTGCGCGCCGTTCTCCCGTGCGCCACGCGGCCTCGGCTGCTCGATCGCCATGCTGTTCGGTCCCGCCCCGCCCTGCGCCAGTCCCGCCCCGCCCTGCGCTGCCCCGTCCGGACCGGGGCCCGCCCCGCCCCGCCGCTCCCCGCCCCGCCGCTCCCCGGCCAGATCGTCCATGCCGCCCTCCTACCCGCGCCGGCGCAGGGCGAGCCGCGCCAGGATGTTGGTCACGAGCACCGCCGCCGTGACCAGCAGCGCGCCGGTCCAGGCGAGCTGCACCCAGTCGTCGAACGCCGAGCCCGCATAGGAGTAGATCGTCACCGGCAGGCTGGCCATCGGCCGGCCCAGGCTCACCGACCAGTTCAGGTTGCCCAGCGAGGTGAACAGCAGCGGCGCCGTCTCCCCCGCCACCCGCGCCACCGCCAGCAGCACCCCCGTCATGATCCCGTCCAGCGCCGCGCGGTAGCAGACGAACACGACCGTGCGCCATTTCGGCGCCCCCAGCGCCGCCGCCGCCTCGCGCAGCTCCCTCGGCACCAGGCTCAGCATGTCCTCGGTGGTGCGCACCACGATCGGGATCACGATCACCGCCAGCGCCACGCCGCCCGCGATCCCGGAGAACCGCCCCATCGGCTGCACCGCCAGGATGTAGACGAACAGCCCGATCAGGATCGAGGGCGCCGACAGCAGGATGTCCGAGACGAAGCGCACCACGTTGCCCAGGCCGGAGCCCCGCGCGTACTCCGACAGGTAGGTGCCCACCATCAGCCCGACCGGCGTGCCGAGCGCCGTGCCGATCGTGGTCTGGATCGCGCTGCCGATGATCGCGTTCAGCAGCCCGCCGTGCGAGCCCGGCGACTTCGTGATCGTGGTGAACACGACGAGGCTCAGCCCGCCCAGCCCCCGCCACACGAGCGTCGCGAGGATCGAGGCGAGGAACGCCAGCCCGACCAGCGTCGCCACCCCCGCCAGCACGGACGCCACCAGGCTCACGAGCCGCCGCCGCCGCCCGAGCCGCAGCGCCACCGCGGCAGAGCCCGCCCCGCGCGGCATGGGGACGCTCGCGCTCACGGGGCGGCCAGGAAGGAAGCAAGGTTGAGGCTCCGCCTCAAACTCCGCCAAAGGCTCGCCTTTGGAATCCTCGGCGGCGTGCCCGCAACCTTGATTTGCGCCGGTCCAGGGCGGCTCGCCCTG
>CAXSES010000339.1:0-3734 GCA_964236225.1 uncultured Acetobacteraceae bacterium | reverse complement strand
CCTACTCCACGACCAGGACCTCGCCTCCCCAGCTCCGCAGCATCGCCGCCGCCGCACTCGGCTCCCGCTCGACCAGAAGCTCGGGGCGCAGCGCCTGCAGGGTGTCATCCGCGGAATGCACAGGATACAGGCAGACCAGGTCAACCTCCCGCAACCCGGCAAGCGCCAGAGCCGCGGGCGGCACCTCGCCATCGCGTGTCGGATCGTGGAACAACCCCACGATCAGCCGATCGCACGCCGTGCGCGCCTGCTCCATCAACCGCAGATCCCCGCCTCGTCGCGCGTCAAGTCCGCCCCCCTCGGAACCGGGCGCGAAGCCGGTGCGCCACCCCATGCGGCGCCAGCGCTCGACCTGCTCCACGGCAAGCTCGGGCGACACCACCTTCTTCGGCACCACGCCCTGCGGCGACAGCGCGGCCAGCAGGTCGGCTTCCTGCGCCACCGCGAGGCCTGCCTGCGCCAGCACGACGCCAGCCGCCAGGTTGGCCACGCGCGCCGCGACCCGCAGCGTCAGCCCGATGGCAAGACCCGCCGCCATTGCCGCCACCAGCGTGTCGTTCGCGGCCGCCGCCTCGAAGGCTTCCGCCGCAAGCGAGGGCAGGTGCATCACGCCCTCGCCGTCCACCAGGGTCAGGCCGCGCGAGGCCCGGTTCACCGCGACCGCGCCCAGCCCATAGGTCGTGCGCAGCCGCGACGCGGCAGCCGCGCAGGCGGCCTCCGTCAGCACCGGCTCCCCCACCAGCTCGGCCAGTTCGTCAAGCGTGGGGCAGACCAGGTCGGCGCCCTGGTAGCGGTCATAGGCCACGCCCTGCGGGTCGACCACCACGGGCCTTCCCGCCCGCTTGGCCGCCGCGATGATCGATCCGGCAACTCCGCCCGCCAGCACGCCCTTGCCGTAATCCGACAGCACGCTGACGGACGTCGCCGCCATGGCGTCGCCGGTGATGCGCAGCATGCGCTCGACCAGCTTCGGATGGATCGGCGAGACGTCCTCGCGGTCCGAGCGGAGGAGCTGCTGCCCGCGGGCCATGTAGCGGGTCTTCTGCGTGGTGCAGCGCGACCCCTGCACCAGCAGCCACGGCTCGACGTTCGGCTGCCCGCCGATCAGCCCCGTCAGGTCCGAGCCCGCCTGATCGTCGCCCACCACGGAGACGAACGCGACGGCGGCCCCGAGACCGATGAGGTTGCGGACCACGTTGCCGGCGCCACCCGCCATCGCCAGCTCGCGCTTGACGGCGAGCACCTGGGTTGGCGCCTCCTTGCTGATCCTCGACACGCTGCCATAGACGTAGCGGTCGAGCATGACGTCGCCGACCACCATGACGCTGGCGCGGGACAGGCGGCGTATGGCGTCGGTCAGTTCCGCGTCGGGCACCCCGACGGTGGTCTCACACCCTTGCATCCGACCAGGGGTACTGTTCCGACCCGCGCAAGGCAAGCAGGTTGCACGGCGCGCCTGGGGCAATCCTCTGAAGTGAGCGGTGAAGCAGGCAAGGTTGAGGCTCTGCCTCAAACTCCGCCAGGGGCGAGCCGCCCCTGGACCTGCTTGACTCAGGAAAGGCCGGTCCAGGGGCGGCTCGCCCTCGCCTTGAGCCACGGAGGGGTCCAGGCGTGGCTGGCCAAAGGGTCCAATGGCCCGCCCGGGCCATTGGAATGGCCGGCGGAGGGAAAGCCCAGCCTTGCTGCCCGCCGCCAGTCTCCGTCCCGATCAGCCCAGGTCCAGCATGGGCCCAAGCTGGCCGAGCGGCTGAAGCTGGTATCCGCGCATGCTCATTTCTGTGTCCCCATCACGCCGTTGATCCTGTTGCGCCCGTCGAGGTCGATCACCGGCGCGGGCGAGAGGCCGTTGGTGCTGCCTGTCCCCGCGCTCCACAGCGTCGCGGTCACGTCGTTGCCGAAGCACCCCTTGTCGATGCGCACCGCGCAGTCGAACCCCGCCACGCCGACGCCGCTGACCAGGATGTTCGTGCTCGGGTAGTAGCCGCCGTCGACCATGGCGCTGGTCAGATGGATGCAGTCCACCACCCCTGGCGCGAAGCTGCCGCCCTGCACCCCGGAGATCACGCCGGTCTGGCAGCCGGCGAGGATGTAGCAGGCGCCGCCGTTCTGCCCGTTGAAGATCACGCAGGCGTTGGAGATGTTGATGTTGAGGAACGAGGCGAGATGGAGGATGAACTCCGCGACGTCGTTGTCGCCGCCGACCCACTTGAACAGCAGCCCGCACACCCCGTTGAAGGTGTTGGCCCGGCTGGCGTCCCACGCGCCGCCGCACTGGTCCTGCGCCCAGTGCTCGCAGATCGGGTCCTCGACGTAGCCCTGCTGGATGGCCGCCCGCCAGCAGTAGTGCGAGGTGACGTTGCGCGAGATCAGCAGCACGACGCTGCCGACATTGAGGGTGCACGCACCCACCACCGTCTTGCCAAATCCGATGTAGTCGATGTTGTCGAACCTGACGTTGCCCAGGTTGCGCAGTCTGACAAGCTCGTAGGCACCGACATATCCGCTCGAGTTGCTGCCCACGAAGCCGGAGATGTTGTCGATCTGAATCCCGCTTGGACCGCTGTTCTGGGCGAACGCACTGTACCCTCCGCCATCGACCTCCAGGTACGACTGCGGATTGCCGATATAGCTGGCGAAGCTCAGATTCCTGATCTCCGGGAGCGACCCGGGCTGCGGGAACATCTTGATCAGCGGCGCATTGTCCGTGCCGTGCAGGTAGACCGACCTCGCGCTTGTTCCGATTATTGAAACGTTCCCGCCCGCGACGATGACATGCGGGGTGATGACGTAGTCGCCCGGGTCGCACTCCACGACTCCGCCGTACGGCGCCGCGTAATACGCCGCGCAGAACGCCAGCATGTCCATGGTGATGCTGTTCGTCAGCGTGCCTTCCGCCATGGGCGTGTAGATGTTGAGCGTCTGCAGCACGAAGAGCCCCGGCGAGGTCAGCCCCGCGCTCAGCGTGATCGTGCTTCCGGAGATCGCCGTGATCGAGCACAGCGGCGCGAGGCCCTGCGTCGCCCAGACCTGCTGCCCGACCTTCACGCGGCTCATGTCCGCGCCGATCGTCAGCAGCGTGCCGGAAGGGATCGACGTGCCCGCCGCCTGGTCGCTGATGCGGAGCGTGCCGCCCTGGGTTGCCACGATCACGGTGCCCGCCGCCAGGGCGCCGCCCGTGACGATCATGTTGTCGTAGTACAACGAGCCGGCATTCGGCGCCGGCAGGTACCAGTGTCCGTCCTGCCCCTGGTAGCCTGCCGAAGCCAGCGTCAGCGTGGTGGCAAGGTTCACCGTTGACCCCGACGCCACCGCCGTCGGCAGCCTTACCCAGGTGTCGTCGCCCATGGTGAACGGCTGCGTCGCCGCAAAGGCATACGGCCTGGCGCCCGCCGTGTTGGTCCACGCCGCCATCGCCGCGCGCGTGGTCACGCCGAGCAGCGCCTGCGGCGTGGTGCCGTTCTGCTGCGCCCCGAACATCTTGAGTCTCAGGCGGTCGCTGTGGATCGCCTGCAGCGTCCGCTCCGGCCCGCCCAGCGCCGCCGACGCGGTGTTGCCCCGAACCGACCCCGTGCCCAGCGTGCCAGGCGGTCCCTGTGGCGCCACGATCGTCACGATCGTCCCGCCCGACGAGTTCGTCAGCGTGGTCGTCGACCCCGCCGTGCTGGCTCCCGCGATGATGCCGGCCGCCACTTTGCTCGACAGCGTCCCCACCTGGCTGCCCAGCGTCGAGACGG